>NZ_DKJX01000054.1:0-120394 GCF_002454935.1 Massilia sp. UBA6681 | reverse complement strand
GTCGGGGCGACCGTCGGCACGGGCGGCGGTGCGGCAGTCGGCGCCGCCGCCGGCGGTTTCGCCAGCACCGGCGTCACCGGCTGGACGGCCTGCTGCGCCGTGCCGCACCAGGGACAGAAATTCACCCGCCTCGGCATCAGGCGCCCGCAGTGCGGGCCGATGCAGCGGTAGACCGCGTCGTCTTGCACTGTGCCGTCCTTCATTCGGGATCCGGAATGCCGTCGCCGCTGCTACCCGGGACATCGTCCGGATCGGGAATCGCGTCGCCCAGCACCGCCGCCAGTTCAGGCAGCGCACCGACCGTGCTCCACTTGTCCAGCTTCGGGTTCCAGGCCATGTTCCAGGCGCGCGTCGCCCCGTCGATCTCTCCCCGCGCCGCCTGGCGCGCGATCTCGTCGATCGTGAAGGGGCCGCGCTGGGCGCCCTGCACGAACAGCTTGTAGCGTGGCCCATCCGCCTGCCCCACGGCGTTTACCACCGGCGCGGCCTTGGCCAGCTCCACCGCCGCCGCGGCGCGTCCCTGCAGCACCGCGGCCGCATGCGCGTCGCTGTGCAGGTACTGCGGCAGGATCACGCGCTTGTCCACCGGCCGCTCGACCTCCCAGCTGTAGGCGTCGCTGGCGGAATCCGGCACCGCCTCGGTCCACCCCTGGATGCTGCCGAGCGCGGTCTCGATCTGGCTCGACGACAGCGTCGGGTCGAGCGCGGCGGCGCGCCGGATCCACCCGTCGTACAGGCGGCGCGCGGTGATGTTCGGCAGCGAAGGCGACGGCAGCTGGGCGCCGGTCTCGTCCACCTCCAGGCGCGGCTCGTAGACGCGCAGCTGGTAGTAGCGCATCAGGGCCGCCAGCAGCACCAGCTGGTGCGGCCCCACGTTGGCCAGGCGGTGGCGCACTGCTTGAATAACCCCGTCGCGGTAGTACGGCGGCAGCCCGTTGGAGCGGATCGCAAATTCGTTGCCGATCTGGAGCCACTCGCCCGAACCCGGCTCGACCTCGAACAGGTACTGGCCGCGCGGCTGGAAGCTGGCCTCGCGGTCGCCCAGGTCGGCCTTGCGGCGGATGACGCCGAGGGCGATCGCCTGCAGGAACCATTCGTAGTCGTCGGCCAAGCGGTTCAGTTCATCCATCGAGGGCGACAGCGGATGGCGGAAGCGCGTGGCGTCGAAATGCAGGTGGGTCGGGATCTTCGGGTTCTCGATCTGGTACGAGGCGCGCCAGGTCGGCAGGCCGCGCAGCACGGTCATCGGGTAGCCCGAGAGCTCGATGTAGCACACCGCCTTGCCGGAAATCCCGGTGTTCACGACCGACAGCAGGTCTCCGTGGAAGTAGCCGGTGGGCACGGCGGCGCGCAGCTCGCCCTCCATCTTGCGCCAGGCGCTCACGTCCCCAACGCCGATGAAGCACTTGAACTGGTCGGCATTCGGCGTGAACTCGGCCGAGAAGCGCGCGTTCACCCAGGGCATGGCGCTGCGGATCCACTCGGCGAACACGCGCTGGCGTTCCTGGGGCGTCATGCTGTTCAGGCGCTCCAGCAGCGGGTCGCCAGGTGCCGGCTGCTCCAGCTCCTGGGTCGACAGCTGCAGCTGGGCGCGGCGGAACAGCTTGAGCAGCAGGTCGGCGCGCAGGCGCTCGTCGCCCAGCTGCGGGAACAGGCGTGCCGAACCGCCGAATTCCAGCAACACTTCCTCGCTCCAGCTGCTCACGTCGCTGCTCAAGCGCACCGGCGGCGGCAGCGTGTCGCTGGCCAGCTTGATGTAGGTGGCGTGCTCCTGGCGCGCATCGGCGCGCAGCTGGCTGATGCGCTGGTCGGCGGCCACCAGCATGGCCGCCACCATCCGCCGGCCTTCCTGGAATTCGCCGGCGACGCCGGTCCACTGGGCATTGCCGTGCTCGTCGGGCGCCTGCGGTTCGCCCAGCCAGGCCGACATATTGCGCATCACTTCGATCGACTGGTTGGCGGCGACCGCCAGCAGGTGGAAGCGCAGGTAGTCGGCGATGTCGCGCTTGAGGTGGTTCATGACTTCGCGCGCCTGCGGCTCCTTGCCAAACATGCGGCCGGCGGCCTGCGACAGGTTGTTCAGCGATTCTTCCACCTGGCGCGTGCGCAGCGCATCTCGGATGTCGCGGTAGCGGCGCCCGTTGCGCTCGGCATTGGCGATGTCGCGCTGCGACAGGCGCGCCTTGACCTGTTCCAGCAGCGACAGCACGAATTCCAGGCCGCCCTGCTTGCGGTCGTCCAGCAGCGCGTACAGGCGCTCGCGCACGCGGGTCTTCTGGCGCGCCGTGACCTCGCTCGTATGGCGCTTGATGCGGTCTTCGCTGGTCTCGGCGGTGGCGCCGGCTTCGCGGATGGCGTCGCGTTCCAGCTGCGGCAGCAATTCCGCCACCTGCTCGCGCCACTGGCGGATGTCGTAGGAGGCCATGATGCGGTCGACCTCGAGCTGCACCTTGCTCTCGACGCGTTCGAGCAGCAGGCGCCCGTCCTTGTCGAGCAGCAGCGTGCCGGTGAGCGCATATTCCGGGAAGGGCGTCACGTCCACGGTACCCTTGCGGAAATCTGGGAAGATGTCGAAGGGCCGCTCAGCCATGTCCATCTGCTCGCGCATGAAGCTGTCGCGTTCCTGGTCGCCGGCGCGGCGCGCATTGCCGTCGCTGCCGGCCAGGCCAAAGAAGGCCTTCACCATCAGCCCGGCCAGTTCGTAGGCGCGGATGTCGTCGCGCAGGCTTTGCTGGGTGTCGAGCACGGCCTGGCCAAAGGCCGAATACACCTTCGAATACGACAGGCGCATGTCGCCGAAGCGCTGCTCGGGCACGCGCGGGTTGTAGGGGCCGAGCTTGTGCTGCTGCTGGTTGACCGCCACCGAACGCTTGCGGTTGGCGAAATCGGCCGACGCGAAATCTTCGAACAGGGTGTCGGCCACCATCTGGTACACGTCCTTCACATCCAGGGTGGCCTTGTTGGCGAGGTTGGCGGTGTCGACGAAATACACGTCGTCGTAGGGCGCGCCGCGCCCGGTGATGCTGTCCGGGTCCATCCAGTGTACCTGCGCGTTCATGTCGCGCATGGCCGTCTCCAGCTCCATCAGGGTGGCGTAGGCATTGGCCTCGGTGCGTTCCTTGTTGGCCTTGGCGAAGCCGCCCGGCATCAGGAGCACCAGGTCGACCTGGCTGTCGGACACTTCCTGGCGCGCGATGGCTTTCGAGAGCCAGCCCAGGTCCAGCACGCTGCCGGCGCCGGTGCCGCCCGCGCAGGAGGCGATGACGACGATGCGGAACTTCGAGGTGTCGACCTGCAGGCCGAGGCGCTGGTAGTTCTCCTTGCGCTCGATGCCGGCATTGCTGCCCAGGGAATTCAGGGCGCCCTTGATGCGTCCCCTCAGCTTGGGGTACTTGTCGAACAAATAGAGCCGCGCCAGGGCGCGGATCTGGCCCGCCCCTTTCGAGGGATCGATGCCGAGCGAACGCAGCTTTTTCGGACGCAGCGGCATCCAGCTTTCGATCAGCGGGAAGCGCGCCAGGCTGTCGTCGGACTCGTGGTACTGGGGCAGGTCGAGCGGCTCGACCAGGCGCTCCTCGTCGGTCAGCTTCACCAGTTCGTACCAGGGATCGGTGCGCTGCGACTTGCCCTCGTCGATGACGGCATTGTTGTCCAGGTCGAAGTGCAGGAAGCGCGCCACCGGGAAGTCGGCGATCGACTCCACGCGCGTGGGGTTGTGCCGGTTCCAGACCGCCGACAGGATGCGGCGGCGGATGCGCATCATGACTTCCATGCCGGTGCCGCCGGCGCCGATGAACAGCGTCGGGCGCAGGTCGACCTTGAGCTCCGCTTTCGCGTTCAGGGCTGCTGGGTTGGGAAAATCTGCCATGTCGTTCTCTTTGAAGGATTACCGGCGGCCGATGAACAGGGCCGCGACCAGCGCCACCAGGCCCACCGCCACCAGGGGGCCGGTGACGGCGAAGGTCAGGAATTTGCTGGCGTTGATGATGGCCAGGACCGCGGCGGCCGACAGGAAGCCCAGGCCGACGAACAGCAGCCAGCCGGCGCTGCCCGCCGAGGAAGGCGCGACGCGCCGCACCACCAGGTGGTGCACGTAGGCGTTGCGCACGAAGAAATACACCACCAGCAGGATCACGAACACCACCGCGCCGATCGCCAGGTCGCGCGTCGAGGTGTCGGTGGCCGGCACCGGCGCCATGGTGGTCCCGGGCACCACCTCGACCGGGCGGCCGGCGCGCTCGCTCTCGCCCTGCGGCTGGGTCTGCGGCAGGGTGTCCTGGGGCGAGGCCGATTCTTCCGGCAGCTTGAAGCCGGGATCGGCGGGCGACGGCGCGGATGGTGTCTGGGGTCCTTGCATGGGGTTTCCTTTCATTGTTATTGTTAGCGGCCGAGCCGCACCTGCGCGCCCTCGCGCAGGTCTGTCAACTGATGGCCGAACAGCGTGGTTTTCAGCATCGCCACCTGGGCGCCGGCCTTGTCGTAAATCGGTTGCGTCGTGCCGGGACGAGCGCGCATGGTGCGCAGCTCGTCCTCGACCGTGACCTGGGCCACGCGTGGCCGCCCGTAGGCCCAGGCAGCGGCGCCAGCCGCGGCCAGCAGCGCCGCCGCCAGGCCGCCCAGGGCCGCCAGCGGCCCCATGCCGTAGTGGACCCGCACTTCGAGCGGCAGCACCGCGGTCGAGGCCTGTACGGTCGCCGGCGGCGTGAAGATGTCGGGCAGCGGGTCGCCCGGGAACAAGGCCGCCATGCGCTCGCGGAAATCCTGCGACAAGGCGAGGCGCTGGTTCGCCAGGTGCAGCTCGATGCGGCCCGGCAGCACATAGGCCGAGCCGGCCGACTTGAGCGCCTCCATCGACCATTTGTCGGGCAGCTGCGCCACCGGCAGCTGCATGGTCGAGCCGAGCGGCAGCGGCTTGCCCGGCGCCAGGTTCTCCACCCGGCTGCTGGCCAGCTTGATCGGGCGATCCTCGCCGGCCAGCATCGAGCGCGCGCCGAGGGTGGCCGAGACGATGGTGTACGGGTACATCGCATTCTCCAGGTTCCAACGCACGCTGGCCCTGGGAGTGCGCGCATCCGGATCGACGTCGGCGCGCAGCGCGCCTCCGGGCGCCTGCGAAAAGGACACGCCCGGCGCATCCTCCACCTGGGCCGGCGCCAGGCGCACGGTGTCGCGGTCGAGCGGTTTCAGGCGCGCCGGCTGCTCGGTGATCACGCGGGCGATGCGGCCCGAAGCCAGCAGGCCGTCGAGCGCACGGCTGCCCTCCTTGCCGACCGCGAAGGCATACACCATCAGCCCGTTGGCCTGGTAGTGCTTGCCCTGGACCGGCATGCGCAGCGGGAAGGCCACCACCTTGTCGATCGCCTGTCCCTTGTGGATCAGCTCGTAGAATTCGCGGTTGCGCGCGGCCGTGGCCTGGTCGTTGTTCGGGCTGTTGCGGTTATTGGTCACCAGCCAGACGATGCCCGGCTTGCCGCCGAGCGCCGTCGTGATGGCCGCCTGCACCGCTTCGCCGAGGTCGGTGTCGGCCAGCGCGCTGCTGTTCGGCTTGCGCGCGGTGTCCAGGTTCGCCAGCGCGCCGCCCACGCGGCTGCGCACCGTCTCATCAATCGCTTTCATCGACAGCAGCGCCTTCGGTGAGGGCGCGCCGGGCAGCGACTGGTTGAAGGCAGCCAGCACCAGCGCGTCGCCCGGCTGCACCACGGCGCCGGCCAGGGCGCCGACGAGCGGCTTGAACTGGCTCTTCGGGTCGCTGTAGAAGGGTTCCATCCAGCCCGAGTTCTGCACCAGGAAGACATGCGGCGTCGCCCACGCCCCCGCCATGGCGAACAGCGCCGCCAGCGCGGCAAGCAAGTGCTTGAAGCGCGCCCTCATGCCGGCTCTTCCAGGCGCCAGCCGCGCATCGCGTTCCAGTCCGGATGGTGCAGCCACAGGCAGCCGTCGTAGACGAAAGGCACGCACTCCAGTGGACGCGACAGGCGCACCACTTCGTCGAGGATCACGTTGCGGCGGCCGATCCATTCGACCGTGGTGCGGGCGATCGTGCGCTCTTCCAGCGCATCCTCGGCGCGGCCGGTGACCTTGTGCATGCGCAGCACCAGGCCGCTCGGCTGGCTGCGGTTGTTGTTAAAGGCGCGCAGCAGCGGCAGCACCAGGGTTTCGTCCTGGTTCAGGTCTTCCACGTGTTCGCCCGACCAGGGCTCGTCGAGCACCGGGTGGCCGCGCCGGAACAGGAAATTGGCGAAGCCCAGGCGCGCGCCGTCGATCGGCGCCGTCTCCGGCCGCTCGCTGCCGAGTTCGAGGAAGGAGTAGCCCTGGCCGTCATGGCCGATGTGCCACAGGCGGCCGTCGCGGCTCTGGGTCGGCCCGCCGAAGGCCAGGCGCGGTTGCCAGCCCGGCGGCCAGGGCGTGAACAGCGGCGGCTCGCCCGGACGCCAGGCCAGTTGTCCCTGCTCGTGCAGCCAGAACAGGCGCCCGTCGTAGCCGATCGGACGCGACCAGCCGCTTGCGGGAACGTCGGGGCAGGCGAATTCCTCGACCGCATCAAGATCGATGCGCGCGCTCCACAGGCGCACCATGCCTTCCGGCGCCACCAGGCAGGCGATGTGGCGGCGCATGGCGCCGGGCGCCGCAACGACCGGCGCCTGCAGCACGGGTTCGAGACGGTAGGATTCGCTGACAGGATTGATCCACAGGCGCTGCAGGCCCGCGTTGGTCGGCACGATGGCGACTTCGCCGCGGCGCGGCTCCAGCACCGGCAGCCATGCATAGCTGGAGACGGTGAAGGCCAGGCTGGCCGCCCCATCGTCCGGCGCCATCACGTGCCACAGGCCGGCCACCGGGTCCCAGTACTGCAGCACGCCGCGGGTATGCGCCAGCGCCAGCAGGCGCTGCTCCGGAAAGCCGTAGTGGGCGGCGGCGAACACGCAGTAGGCGTTGGGCGGCGTCGGCATGCTCAGGTCGCAGCGGCCGGGGTGCGGCGCGGCCGGACGTTCCTCCAGGCTGTCGCCGAGCGGCAGCGACGTGACCGGCAAGCCATGCGGCACATGGCGCGGCAGCATGGCATCGGCACCCGGCCCCCACCAGCCGGGCTGGCGCGAAGGCGTGCCGGGAAGGCGTTGCAAGGGCTTGCCGCAGTTCGGGCAGAAAACGAAACCTTCGGGGTAGATGGGCGCGCAGCCGCAGCTGGTCGGCAGCGAGGCGCCGAGCAGGCGGGCAACGTCGGGCAGGCGGCCGGGCGCATGGGCCTGCCAGTCGATGCGGCCCAGCCCTTCGCTGGCCAGCAACGCAAACTGTCCCTGCTCGTCTTCCTGCCAGACACTGGCAGGCGTTTCCCATCGGTATGTCATTCTCGCCTTTTCGCCCAAATAATTGATCAACATCTAGCCTGATGGGGCAGTTGTTGTTGCTCAAATCATAGCGCCGGGCACTGCCGCGCGGCGCGCCGTACACGGGGTAGCGTGCCCTGACACCTGAAGGATCAATAGACGAGCCAAAAACGGGCTGAAGCGCGGAACTTTTGGCCAACGTACGTATAATGGCGGCGATTTCGCCTCCATTTCCGCTCAACATGCATACGCCAGTTTCACCAGACCTCCCCGCGCCCGCCGTCGACGCCGCCACCGCGCACCTGCGCGACATCCTGGCGCTCGCGCTCGAACACGGCCCCGGGCAGCGGGCGCTGGTCGTGTACGACGAACGCACTCCCCTGTCGCGCGCCCTGACCGAGGCATACCGCCGCAACCTGGGGGAAGCAAGCTTCATCGACTTCGACAGCGCCACGCCGGAGGCGGTGCTGGCCGCCTTTCGCGCGATGGGGCCGAAGGACCTGGTGGTGCTGGTGCAGTCGACCAACTTCCGCCTCGACGGCTTCCGCATCCGGGTCGAGCTGTTCAAGCTGGGGCTGAAGGTGATCGAGCACGTGCACCTGTCGCGCATGCCGGGCCCGCAGTCGGAGCACTACATCGAAGCGCTGGCCTACGATCCAGCCTACTTCCGCGGCACCGGGCGTGCGCTCAAACGCCGCATCGACGCGGCGCCGCATGGGCGGGTCGAGGGCGGCGGCGAGACCCTGCATTTCAGCTCGGCCTTCGAGCCGGCCAAGCTGAACGTGGGCGACTACAGCGAGATGAACAACGTCGGCGGCCAGTTCCCGATCGGCGAAGTGTTCACCGAGGCGCTCGACCTGGAGGCGGTGCACGGCCGGGTGCAGGTGCACGTCTTCGGCGATACCAGTTACCGCTCGAACCGCCCGGACCTGCCGGTGACCCTGGTCGTCGAGCGCGGGCGCGTGGTCGGCACCGAGAACGCGACGCCGGCTTTCCAGGAAGTGCTGGACAAGATTACCCTTGATGAAGGCGAGGTCTGGGTGCGCGAACTGGGCTTCGGCCTGAACCGGGCCTTCACGCGCGCGCGCCGCGTGGACGACATCGGCACCTACGAGCGCATGTGCGGCATCCACCTGTCGCTCGGCGCCAAGCACGGCGTCTACCCGAAGCCGGGCTTCAAGCGCAAGGACGCGCGCTACCACATCGACGTGTTCGCGGTGACCGACGCCGTCTACCTGGGCGAGGAACGAGTTTACGCGGAGGAAGGATGGATTTGTAACAACTAGTTTTTCTTCGCGCCACAAGTGCTACCATGGTTCGTTTGCAATTGTTTCGTAGGGCGTTCTATGGCAGCAAATGCACTAAACTGCGTCGACGAAATCCAGGCAATCGGTGCGGTGCCGAAGATCCTGGAAACCGTCGCCGCCATGACCGGCCTGCGCTTCGTGTGCATCGCCCACGTCACGCAGGATTCCTGGACCGCCTGCGCGGTGCTCGACAAGCTCGAATTCGGGCTCAGGCCGGGCGACCCGCTCGACGTCACCACCACCCTGTGCGAGGAAGTGCGCGATACCGGCGCCGCCGTGATCATCGACCACGTGCGTGAAAGCGCGCAGTACTGCGAGCACCACACCCCGCGCATCTACGGCTTCCAGAGCTACTTCTCGATTCCGGTATTCCGTCCCGACGGCCAGTATTTCGGCACCCTGTGCGGACTCGATCCGGAACCTGCCCGGCTTACCGATGCCGTCACCGTCTCGACCCTGCAGTTGTTCGCCGAACTGATCGCCAAGCAGCTGGAAGGAGAACGCTCGCTGGGCGAAGCACGCGCCGCCCTGCTGGACGAACGCGAGACGGCCGAGCTGCGCGAGCAGTTCATCGCCGTGCTCGGGCACGACTTGCGCACGCCGCTCGGCTCCGTGCTGTCGGGCACCGAGATCCTGCTGCTGAAGCACCAGGATCCGTCCACCCGCCAGGTGGTCGAACGCATCCGCCGCAGCACCCGGCGCATGGCGGCCCTGGTCGAGGACGTGGTCGACTTCACGCGCGGCCGCATGGGCGGCGGCATCGCGCTCGACCTGCGCATGGTGAAGGGCGCCGACCTGCGCCTGTATGACGTGGTGGACGAACTGTCCGGCGTCTACCCGGAGCGCACCATCGACACCGCGATCCAGCCCGGCATGTCGCTGCACTGCGACCCGGAGCGGCTGGCGCAGCTGCTGTCCAACCTGCTGAAGAACGCCCTGGTGCACGGCAGCGCGCACCATCCCGTATTCGTGGTCGCCCACGTGCGCGAGGGCCAGTTCACGCTGCGCGTCACCAACGGCGGGCCGGACCTGAGCCCTGCCGTCGTCGCCCAGCTCCTGAAACCCTACTGGCGCGCGGCTTCGCGCGCCGGCAGCGAAGGCCTGGGACTCGGCCTATACATCGTCGACCAGATCGCGCGCGGCCATGGCGGGACGATCGACATCGGCTCGAGCGCCGGATCGACCTCGTTCACCTTCACGATGCCGGCGGAAGCCCGGGCTTGAGAAGGCGCTTGCGCCGCCTGCCGTATTTACCGATACTGTTGCTGATGAGGTAACTCGACAACAGTCAAGGGAGACGGCATGGACGCAAGGTGGATGGTGCGCGGATTCGCGGCACTGGGTATGAGCATGCTGGCGTGCTTGCCTGCACAGGCACAGGACGCGGAGTCCATCGCGCGCATCGAACGCGGCCTGCGCCCCGCCGTGGCGATCCAGGGCGCGAAACTCGAGACCCGTACGCTGGCCGCCGAGATGGCGCGCCTGAACGTGCCGGGCGTGAGCGTCGCCGTCATCCGCGGCGGCAAGATCGCCTGGGCCAAGGGCTATGGCGTGACGCACGCGAACGGCGCCCCGGTCACCCCGCAGACCCTGTTCCAGGCCGCCTCGATCAGCAAACCAGTGGCGGCCATGGCGGCCCTGAAGATGGTCGAAGCGGGCCAGCTCGAGCTCGACGCCGACATCAACACCGTGCTCACCAGCTGGAAACTGCCGCCGGGACCGGCCAAGCGCCCGGCTAGCTTGCGCCAGCTGCTGTCGCATACCGCCGGCACCACGGTCTCGGGCTTCCGCGGCTATGCGGCCGGCGTGCAGGTGCCGACGCTGCAGCAAGTCCTGGAAGGCGCAGCGCCGGCGAACAGCGGGCCGGTACGCATCGAAGGCATGCCCGGCGACGCCTGGAACTATTCGGGCGGCGGCTACACCGTGGTCCAGCAGGCCATGATCGACCGTTCCGGCCGGCCCTTCGACGCGCTGATGGAAGAGACGGTCCTCAATCCGCTCGGCATGAGCGACAGCAGCTTCGCCCAGCCGCTGCCCGGCGCCTTGCTGGCCCGCGCCGCCCTGCCCCACTCCGAAAACGGCAAGCCCACGGCGGGCGGCGCCCACACCTATCCCGAACTGGCGGCGGCCGGGATGTGGACGACGCCGACCGACCTTGCGAAGTTCGCGCTTGCGCTGCAGCGCGGCGCGGCCGGCGCCGACGGCGTGCTGTCCCCGACCATGACGCGCACGATGCTGCGGCCGGTGATGAACAACTATGCGCTCGGCCTGCAAATCGACGGCAAGGCGCCGCAGCACGCTTTTTCCCACGGCGGCAGCAACATGGGCTACCAGAATACGCTGTACGCCTACGTCGCGCGCGGCGACGGTGCGGTGGTGATGACCAACGGCGATGGCGGAGCCCAGCTGGCGCAGTCCGTCATCCGCGCCATCGCGGCCGAGTACCGCTGGCCGACCTACCAGACCGTGATGCGCAAGGCGATCGCGCTGCCGGCGGCAACGCGCGCCAAGCTGGCCGGGCGCTACGAGATCAAGGACCTGGGCGGCTTCGAGATCGCCGAGCGCGAGGGCAAGCTGATGGTGGCGCTGCGCGAGAACCAGTGGGAACCGCTGTATGCCGAATCGGCGCGCAAGCTGTTCGTGCTCTCGCGCGAGCTCGAGCTGCACATGGAAAACCAGGGCGGCCGCCTGGTCAGCGGTTCGTTCAACGTGGCGTTCAAGCGGGTTCGCTGAGCTTGTCCACGGCTGGATTGCGCAGCGGGCAGGCATCGAGCGGCTCGGCCAGGCGTTGCGCCAGCCCTGCCCGCAGTTCGGCCAGGCCCGCGATACGCGCGTCGATGTCCGCCAGCTTGCGCGCCAGGGCGGCGCGCAGCTCGGCGCCGGAGCTGGCCGGGTCGCCCAATAGGGGCATGCCGGCCTCGATCTCGGCTAGCGTGAAGCCGAGCGACTGGGCGGTGCGCAGGTAGCACAGCCACTCGACCGCCTCCGGCGGATAGTCGCGGTAGCCGTTCTCGCGCCGGCGCGCCGTCAACAGGCCGCGCGCTTCGTAGAAGCGCAGCGCGTCGCGGCTCAGGCCGGTGGCTGCGGCCAGTTCTCCAATCTGCATGGCTCGTTTCCGAAAAATCGCTTGACCCTCGAGTGTACTCCAGGCTTGAGGATGGGGACTTCGTTATCCCAAGGAGCCCTGCCATGCCGCTTTCCCCCGCCGCCAATTGCCGCATCGTGCGCGCCAGCGCCATCTACGACCTGCTCCTCACCGCCGCCTTTGCCACGCCGTGGACCTTCGCCCTCGCCCATGGCCAGATCTCGTCCTTGAACCTGGCGTTGGGCGGCGCGGCACTGCCGGGCTTTACGCCTTTCCATATGCTGTTTGCCTGCCTGATGGGCAGCGTGGTGCTGGTGTGGTCGCTGCTGCGCATCCTCGAGCCGACGCAGCGTTTGGGGCGCTTCGACGGCATTGCGCGTTTCCTGTTCTCGCTGTGGATGGCCTGGTGCCTGGCGCTGACCGGTGCGCCGGTGCTGTGGCTGTTCGTGGTGCCCGAATTCGCCTGGGGCGTGGTGCAGTGGTGGCCGGTCCGTGGACAGGAAGACGGGCAGCGCTACAATGGCGTTTTGTCCCGGACCTCCCAAGCATGCTGACCACTGAACAGCGCGAGCAGTACAGGCGCGACGGCTTCCTCGTCATCCCCGATTTCAAGAGCATCGAAGAAATCGCCGCCCTGCGCCGGCGCGCCGAGGAAATCGTCGACGCCTTCGATCCAAGCGAATCGCGCGCCATCTTCACGACCAAGGACCAGGCCCGCGCCAGCGACGCCTGGTTCCTCGGCTCGGACAACACGGTGCGCTGCTTCTTCGAAGAGGAAGCCTTTGGCCCCGACGGCCAGCTGCGCCAGGCCAAGGCGCTGTCGATCAACAAGATCGGCCACGCCATGCACGACCTCGACCCGGTCTTCGACGCCTTCACGCGCGACCCGAAGCTGGCCGCGGTGGCGCGCGACCTCGGCCTCGAGCAAGCGCAGGTATGGCAGTCGATGTACATCTTCAAGCAGCCCGGCATCGGCGGCGAGGTGCGCTGGCACCAGGACGCCACCTTCTTCGACAGCGACCCGATCACTGTGACCACCTTCTGGTTCGCCCTGGAAGATGCGACCGTGGACAACGGCTGCCTGTGGGCCGAGCCGGGCGGCCACCGCGGCCCGCTGCGCGAGCGCTTCCTGCGCGATGGCGACACGATCACGATGGAAAAGCTGGACAACACGCCCTGGCCAAATGACAGCACCGCGGTCCCGCTGGAGGCCAAGGCCGGCACCCTGGTCTGCTTCCACGGCCTGCTGCCGCACTACAGCGCCCCGAACCGCTCGCCGGTGTCGCGCCACGCATTCACCCTGCATGCCACCGATGCGCGGTCTGTTTACTCCCCGCGCAACTGGATCCAGCGCGGGGACGATTTCCCCGTGCGCGGCTTCGATCCGCACGAATAAGACACAGTTTCAGCCCGGGTGGGGATGCATATGCATCATGTATCAGCTTTTTTACAAATCCACTGAGCAATTGATAATTGGTAAAGCTAGAATAGTTTTTCCTATACCAATTAAAATTCCAGGGGAAATATGATACGTCTGCCCATCGGACTAGCCGCGCTGTGCCTCAGCGCCACGGTTTTCGCAGCACCGCCTTTCGACGACAAATTCCGCCAGCTCGACGAACTGCTGCCGACGCCGGGCGCCGTGCGCACCGCGTCGGGCGCGCCGGGCCACGCTTACTGGCAGCAGCGCGCCGACTACACGATGCGCGCCACGCTCGACGAGAACAAGCGTTCGCTCACCGGCTCGGGCACCATCACGTACCACAACAACTCCCCTGACACGCTGAAGTACCTCTGGCTGCAGCTGGACGAGAACATCTACAAGCCGGATTCGGCTGCCCGCAGCACCGCCACCCTGCCCTCGCGCGAAGCCTGGCAGGCGCGCGGCAACGACGGCGTGAAGTTCGACGCCCTGCGCACCCTGTTCACCGCGCGCGATTTCGACGGCGGCTTCAAGGTCGCCAACGTGCGCGACAGCGGCGGCCGTGCGCTGAAGTACACCATCAACGGCACCATGATGCGCATCGACCTGCCGCAGCCGCTCAAGCCGGGTTCGCGCGTGTCGTTCAGCCTCGACTGGAACTACAACATCAACGAGCAGAAGGTGCTCGGCGGCCGTTCCGGCTACGAGAAGTTCGACGACGGCAACGACCTGTACGAGATCGCCCTGTGGTTCCCGCGCATGGCGGCCTACTACGACGTCTATGGCTGGCAGCACAAGCAGTTCCTGGGTTCGGGCGAGTTCACGCTGGAATTCGGCGACTACGACGTGCGCATCACCGTCCCGGCCGACCACATCGTGGCGTCCACCGGCGAACTGCAGAACCCGAACGAGGTCCTGACCGCCACCCAGCGCCAGCGCCTGCAGCAGGCCAAGACCGCCAAGAAGCCGGTCATCATCGTGACCCAGGCCGAAGCCGAAGCCGCCGAGAAGGGCCGCGCCACCAACACCAAGACCTGGCACTTCAAGGCCAAGAACGTGCGCGACTTCGCGTTCGCGTCGAGCCGCAAGTTCATCTGGGATGCCCAGGGCATCAAGTCGGGCAACACCGACGTGATGGCCATGTCCTACTATCCGAAGGAAGGCAACCCGCTGTGGGAGCGCTACTCGACCCACGCGATCATCCACACCATCGAGCAGTACAACAAGTATTCCTTCGACTATCCGTACCCGGTCTCGATTTCCGTGAACGGCCCGGTGGGCGGCATGGAATACCCGATGATCACCTTCAACGGTCCGCGTCCGGTCAAGGACAAGAAGACCGGCGAGCTGACCTACTCGAAGCGCACCAAGTATGGCCTGATCGGCGTGATCATCCACGAAGTCGGCCACAACTACTTCCCGATGATCGTCAACTCGGACGAGCGCCAGTGGACCTGGATGGACGAGGGCATCAACTCCTTCGTGCAGTCGCTGGCCCAGGAAGCCTGGGAAGAAGAATGGGATGAGATGCGCGGCCATCCGCGCACGATCGTTCCCTACATGCGTTCCCAGAACCAGGTGCCGATCATGACGAACTCGGAGTCGCTGCTCCAGTTCGGCAACAACGCCTACGCCAAGCCGGCCGCCGCGCTGAACGTGCTGCGCGAGACCATCCTGGGCCGCGAGCTGTTCGACTTCGCCTTCAAGGAATACGCCGAGCGCTGGAAGTTCAAGCGCCCGACCCCGGCCGACTTCTTCCGTACCATGGAAGACGCTTCGGGTACGGACCTCGACTGGTTCTGGCGCGGCTGGTTCTACACCACCGACGCGGTCGACATCAGCGTGGACGGCATCACCGAGTACACCGTGAGCAGCAAGGATCCGGAAGTCGAGAAGGCCTGGGCGCGCGCACGCAAGCAGGAAGAACCGATCTCGATCACCGACCAGCGCAACAAGGGCATGGAGCGCCGCGTCGACCGCTTCCCGGAGCTGAAGGACTTCTACAACGAGAACGACGACTTCACCGTCACCAACAAGGACCGCAACAAGTTCAACGAGACCATGGCTGGCCTCGAGGACTGGGAAAAGGCCCTGCTCAAGGAAGGCAAGCGCCTGTACCTGGTGGACTTCTCGAACAAGGGTGGCCTGGTGATGCCGCTGATCGTGGAGATCACGACCCAGAGCGGAAAAAAATACATCGAGCGTATCCCGGCCGAAGTGTGGCGCTACTCGCCGAAGAAGATCACCAAGCTGTTCGTCACCGACGAGCCGATCGTGAGCCTGGTGCAGGACCCGTACTGGGAGACCGCCGACATCGACGTGAGCAACAACGCGTGGCCGGCCAAGGCAGTGCCGTCGCGCCTGGAACTGTTCAAGTCCGAGCGTGAGCCGGCGAACAACCTGATGCGTGACTTCAACACCAAGCTGGCCCCGCCGAAGGCGGCAGGCCAAGAGGCGCCGAAGGCCGAGTAACACGCTCTCGACCCGTCATCACCGGCAGGGCTGCGCGCCCTGCCGTTTCTTTATAGAGCAAGCGCATTAATATTCAATCACGCATGAAAATGAAACAACTGCAGGCCGTGATCGCCACCCTGTTCCTGGCCAGCGCCGCCCACGCCGCCCCGGCCTTCGATGACAAGTTCCGCCAGCTCGACGAACTGCTGCCAACCGCCACCGACACCCGCACCGCCTCCGGCGCCCCGGGCCACCGCTACTGGCAGCAGCGCGCCGACTACCGCCTGCGCGCGACGCTCGACGAGGATAAGCGCGCCGTCCTAGGTGCCGGCACGGTCACTTATTACAATAATTCGCCGGACACGCTGTCCTATCTGTGGGTGCAGCTGGACCAGAACATGTTCCGCGCCGATTCGGACAACCGCCGCATCTCCACCCTGCCCTCGCGCGAAGCCTGGCAGGCGCGTGGCAACGACGGCGTCAAGTTCGACACCTTGCGGTCCACCCTCGCACAGCGAGGCTTCGAGGGCGGCATCCAGGTCACCAGCCTGACCGGCAGCGATGGCCGCGCCTTGCGCCACACGGTCAACAAGACCATGATGCGCATCGACCTGCCGCAGCCGCTCAAGCCGGGCGCACGCGTGTCCTTCAACATGGCCTGGACCTTCAACATTCCCGAAGCGAACGTCGTCGGCCGCCGCACCGGCTTCGAAAAATTCGACGACGGCAACGACATCTACCTGACTGCCCAGTGGTTCCCGCGCATGGCGGCCTACTACGACGTCAAGGGCTGGCAGAACAAGCAGTACATGGGCGACGGCGAATTCACGCTGGAATTCGGCGACTACGATGTGCAGCTGACCGTCCCGGCCGACCACGTGGTCGCCTCCACCGGCGAGCTGCAGAACGCGAACGCGGTCCTGAGCGCCGTCCAGCGCCAGCGCCTGGAGCAGGCTCGCAGCGCCAGGAAACCGGTCATCATCATCACCCAGGCGGAAGCGGAAGCCGCCGAGAAGGGCCGCTCGAAGGCGACCAAGACCTGGCACTTCAAGGCCAAGGACGTGCGCGACTTCGCCTTCGCCTCGAGCCGCAAGTTCATCTGGGACGCCCAGGCGATCAAGAGCGGCAACAAGGACGTGCTGGCAATGTCCTACTATCCGAAGGAAGGCAACCCGCTGTGGGAGCGCTACTCGACGGCTGCCGTGATCCACACCATCGAGCAGTACAACAAGTATTCCTTCGACTATCCCTACCCGACCGCGATCTCGGTGAACGGCTCGATCGGCGGCATGGAATACCCGATGATCTCGTTCAACGCCGGCCGCCCGGTCAAGGACAAGAAGACCGGCGAACTCACCTATGCGAAGAGCACCAAGTACGGCCTGATCAGCGTGATCATCCATGAAGTCGGCCACAACTACTTCCCGATGATCGTCAACTCCGACGAGCGCCAGTGGACCTGGATGGACGAGGGCATGAACAGCTTCCTGCAGTTCCTGGCCGAGGAAGCCTGGGAAGACAACTACCCGTCGCGCCGCGGCGAAGCGCGCAACATCGTCGACTACATGCGCAGCACCAACCAGGTGCCGATCATGACCAATGCCGAATCGACCATCCAGCGCGGTAACAACGCCTACGCCAAGCCGGCCGCCGCACTGAACATCCTGCGCGAAACCATCCTGGGCCGCGAATTGTTCGACTTCGCCTTCAAGGAGTTCTCCGAGCGCTGGAAGTTCAAGCGCCCGACCCCGGCCGACTTCTTCCGTACCATGGAAGACGCTTCGGGTACGGACCTCGACTGGTTCTGGCGCGGCTGGTTCTACACCACCGACGCGGTCGACATCAGCGTCGACGGCATCACCGAGTACACCGTCAGCAGCAAGGATCCGGAAGTCGAGAAGGCCTGGGCCCGCGCACGCAAGCAGGAAGAACCGATCTCGATCACCGACCAGCGCAACAAGGGCATGGAGCGCCGCGTCGACCGCTTCCCGGAGCTGAAGGATTTCTATAACGAGAACGACGACTTCACCGTCACCAACAAGGACCGCAACAAGTTCAACGAGACCATGGCTGGTCTCGAAGACTGGGAAAAGGCCCTGCTCAAGGAAGGCAAGCGCCTGTACTTGGTGGACTTCTCGAACAAGGGTGGCCTGGTGATGCCGCTGATCGTGGAAATCACGACCCAGAGCGGGAAAAAATACATCGAGCGTATCCCGGCCGAAGTGTGGCGCTACTCGCCGAAGAAGATCACCAAGCTGTTCGTCACGGACGAAGAGATCGTGAGCCTGGTGCAGGACCCGTACTGGGAGACCGCCGACATCGACGTGAGCAACAACGCGTGGCCAGCCAAGGCGGTACCGTCGCGCCTGGAACTGTTCAAGACCGAGCGCGATCCGGCAACGGGCAACCTGATGCGCGATGCGAAAACCAGGCTGGCGCCGGTCAAAACGCCTGACGCGGCAAAGAAAGCCGAGTAATGATGATATTCCGCCTGAAGCCTGCCTTCAAGGCGCTGTTCGCCGCCGCCCTGCTGTTTCTCAGCACGGCGGCGGGCGCGCACCGCTTCCACATGGGGATCACCGAGGTCGCGTTCAATCCGCGCACCGGCAGCACGGAGATCGTCCATACCTACATGGCGCACGACGTCGAGGCGCTCCTGATGAACCTGTACGGACGCCAGTTCGACCTGGGCGATCCGGAAGACCAGGTGGTGCTGCGCAAGTATGTCGAAGAGCGCTTTTTCCTCAAGG
This sequence comes from Massilia sp. UBA6681, assembly GCF_002454935.1. Taxonomy (NCBI): domain Bacteria; kingdom Pseudomonadati; phylum Pseudomonadota; class Betaproteobacteria; order Burkholderiales; family Oxalobacteraceae; genus Massilia; species Massilia sp. UBA6681. The sequence continues at coordinate 102,050 of NZ_DKJX01000054.1, read as the reverse complement.
GCGAGGACAAGGCGCGCCTGCCGGTGCGCTGGATCGGCATGACCGCCGATTCGCAGAGCGTGGTCATCTACCAGGAACTGGAGAACGCGCCGCTATCCAAGACCGCCGCGATCCACCAGGGCGTGCTGATGGACTTCCTGCCCGACCAGGTCAATACCGTCAACCTCAATAACGCCGGCGCGATCCGCTCGCTGACTTTCACCCAGGCTGCCGTCGAGCAGCCAACGCAAGAGAAACAACCCTGATGCTTCGTTCCAACCGTACTGTGCTTGCCGGCGCCATCGCCGCGCTGTTCCTCCATGTCCCGGCCCTGGCCGACGACTTCGTCCTGCAGCGCGTCCTCGTCGAAGGCTCGCGCACCAGCCAGATCGGCATGACCGATTCGGCCAGCTCCGGCACCGTCGGCGCCAAGGACCTGGCCAACCGCACCGTGTACCGCCCCGGCGAGCTGCTGGAAGCGACGCCCGGCCTGATCGCCAGCCAGCACAGCGGCGAAGGCAAGGCCAACCAGTTCTACCTGCGCGGCTTCAACCTGGACCACGGCACCGACCTGGCCACCTGGGTGGACGGCATGCCGGTCAACCAGCGCAGCCATGCGCACGGCCAGGGCTGGACCGACCTGAACTTCCTGATCCCGGAAATCGTCACCCGCCTCGACTACCGCAAGGGCCCCTACTCGGCCACGGACGGCGACTTCGCCTCGGCCGGCAAGGCCTCGATCGCCTACGCCAACCGCCTGGTGTCGCCGCTTGCCGCCGTGACCGTCGGCCAGGACGCGTACGCACGCACGGTGCTGGCCGCCTCGCCCGAGCTGGCCGGCGGCAACCTGCTGTACGCGCTGGAACTGATGAAGAACGACGGCCCGTGGACGCGGCCGGACGGCTACCGCAAGATCAATGCGGTGCTGCGCTACAGCCGCGGCTATGCCAACAACGGCTGGACCGTCACCGCCATGCACTACCGCGGCCACTGGAACGCCACCGACCAGATCCCGCTGCGTGCGGTCGCCGGCGGCCAGCTGGGACGTTTCGACACCATCGACCTGAGCGACGGCGGGCAGGCCGAGCGCAGCAGCCTGTCGGGCAGCTGGCGCCGCACCACCCAGGACACGGCCAGCAGCCTGAGCGCCTACGCGATCCGCAACAAGGGCGAGCTGTATTCGAACTTCACCTATTTTCTGAACGATGCGGTGAACGGCGACCAGTTCGCCCAGCCGGACCGTCGTGTGACCACGGGCCTGGACGGCAGCCACACCTGGCACGCCTACAAGCAGGGGGACATCGCCTCGGACATGACCGCCGGCTTCCAGCTCCAGAACGACAACATCTTCAACGGCTTGTACGACACCCGCGCGCGCCGGCGCATTGCGACCACGCGCGAAGACCACATCGTCGAGGGCAGCGCCGCCGTCTACCTGGAAAACGCCACGATGTGGAGCAAGGCGCTGCGCACCGTGGTGGGCCTGCGCGCCAATGCCTACCGCTTCAGCGTCGACGGCGACCGGCCTGAGAATGCCGGCCGCGCCCGCGACAAGCTCGTCACGCCCACGCTGAGCGTGGCCTACGGGCCGTGGTCGCACACCGAACTGTATTTCAACTACGGTCACGGCTTCCACAGCAACGACGCGCGCGGCACCGTGGCGACCGTCGATCCAAAGACGCTGGATCCGGTGGACCGCACCCCGGGCCTGGTGCGTTCGCGCGGCGTGGAGCTGGGCCTGCGCACGGTGGCGATCCCGAAGACCGAGACCACGGTGTCGGTGTACCGCCTGGACTTCGATTCCGAGCTGACCTACATCGGCGACGCCGGCAATACCGAGGCGGGCGATCCGAGCCGCCGCTATGGCGTCGAGCTGTCGAACAGCGTGCGCGCCAACAAGTGGCTGACGCTGAACTTCGACGCGGCCTACGCACGGGCGCGCTCGCGCGGCGGCAACCCGGACGGCGACCGGGACGCCGGCCGCCGCATCCCTGGCGCCGTCGAAGGCGTGGCCCAGGCCGGCCTGACCGTCGACCGCGCGGGTCCGTGGTCGGGCGCCCTGCGCCTGCGCTACTTCGGCCCGCGTCCGCTGATCGAGGACGACAGCGTCCGCTCGCGCCCCAGCCTGACGCTCAACGGCCGCGTAGGCTACCGTCTCGGCAAGGACATGCGCATCGAGCTGGAAGGCTTCAACCTGACCAACCGGCGCGATTCGGCGATCGACTACTACTACGCTTCGCGCCTGCCGAACGAGCTTGATGCGGTCGACGACATCCACTTCCACCCGATCGAGCCACGTTCCTTCCGACTCAGCTTTACAAAGAACTGGTAATTGCCCGTGGTCATGCCGGCAGCATCGAAACCTGCTACGCTACCCGGATGACCACACCTGAACTACCCTACACCGCTCCGTCGCAGCTGACGGAAGCCATCCGCAGCGAGGGCTATGCCCTGCTGCGTCCGCAAGATGTCGCACGCCTGGCCGGCTGCTCACTCGATGAGCTGCAGTCGCTGGTGCCGAGCTGGGACCGGCTCGAACTCGACAACTACCTGAAGGACGGCGGCCGCTACCGGCGCCGCCGCCACTCCTGCTTCATACATGAGGAAGAAAGCCGCGACGACGCCAGCCACGCGCTGGTGCAGGTGCCGCACCGGCCGCACTGGCAGCCGGTCGAGTACAACGCCCTGCACGGCGGCATGCACCGCCTGTTCGAACCGGTCGAGACGGCGACCATCGCGAACCCGGCCTGGGGCCGCCTGCTGCGTGCATTGGGCGACGTCTGCTCCAGCGTGCGCGGGCGCCAGACCTGGTACGTGGAAGCGCACCAGTTCCGCATCGATACCGCCGACGGCATCGGCCGCCCCACGCCGGAAGGCGCGCACCGGGACGGCGTCGATTTCGTCGCCGTCATCCTCATCCAGCGCACCGGCATCAAGGGCGGGGAAACCCGGGTCTTCGAGGCCGATGGACCGGCAGGCAAGCGCTTCACGATGCTGGAGCCGTGGACCCTGCTGCTGCTCGACGATGCGGCCGTCATCCATGAGTCGACGCCGATCCAGCCGCTGGGCGAGCATGGGCACCGCGATACGCTGGTGCTGACCTGGCGCGCCGGGTCCTTCCAGGGCGCGGACGTGGCGCAGACCGACTGAAGGCGCAAAAAAAGCGCCCGCGAACCTTGCGGCTGGCGGGCGATAATCCAATTTTCGGAGAAAACTGGAGGAGACGGTTCCAATATAACGCGATTTATTGTGCAGTGCAATACCGTAGAATTACGTAATCAAAATTCGACGGGAAGCGTTTCCAGAAAATGACACTTCGCGGCATTTTTTTGCGCTGCGCAATACTCGCTTCCCGGTATCAATAACGTAGAAATTTCGGGTCGAGCAGGAGCGCTCGCAAGCGCTCGGGCTGCGCCGGCTGGCTGCGAGCCGCCGCCATCGCGGCGGCGGAGGGCGTCGGCGCCGCCATCAGCACCGGCCCTGGCTGGGCTACCGTCCCCTGTGACACCTCGCCGGCGACGCCGGCACGCAGCGGCGGCGCCGACGACGCGTACTCGTGCGGCTGCACCGGCGCCATCGCCAGCGCCAGCCTTCCAGCTGCCAGGCGCTCCACGAATTCGGCACGGTCTGCATCCGACAGCGGCGCACGCACGATGGCCATCAGAGGCGCCACATTGTCCACCGCCAGGCCGGATGCCCGGACTGCCGAGGCCACGAAGCGGAACCCATCCTTCTCCTTGCTGTTCCACTGCGACGGCGCCAGGAACTCGGGACTGGTCAAGAGCTGGCGCAGCACCGCGCGCTGGTCTCCGCCCGTGGCCTCCCACACCCGCCATGTCGACCCTTGCAGACTGGTGGAAGGCGCGGAGACGAAATGCCGCAGCAGCGCTTCCATCGCAGCCCGTTCGCTGTTCTTCCCGCGCGCATGCTCCCCGAGCGCCGCACGCAGGTCGGCATGGCGGCCCAGCACGTGCGGACGCAGCGCCGCGTCTGCGCCCTCTTCTTTCTTGAAGTAGTCGAGCCAGAAGCGCACCAGCACTGCTTCCAGCTGGCGCGGGCTGGCGATGGCGCGCAGCAGCGCCGCTTCGGGCGCGGGCAACGTGCGCAGCCGTGCCTCCAGGCGCGGCGGCATCGGCGGCGGCGCCAGCTGGCCGTCCACCCAGGCCTGCACACCGAGTGCACGCACCCGCGCCACCTCGCCCGGCGCCGGGCCGTAGCCCAGGCGGTTCAGCAGATGCCGCGCCAGCCCGTCGTCGAGCGGGGCGGCAGGCTGCGCATGGACGACGCCGCCGAGGAGCAGGCAAAACAACAGGATGAGGACTCGCATTCCGACTTTATATACCCACACAGGCTCCCTTGCTGCGCCGTTTGGTAAGTCTTTGTAAGAACGTAAACATACGAATCAGCCCGCACCGGATTGCAATTTTGCTACACTTAACAGCTTGAACCAAAGCCGATTGAAGAAGATGCCAACCCTCCGCCGTCTGCCCCAGAATATCCCCGTTCCGCTGCTGGCCATCGCCGGCGCAACGCTCTGTTTTGCCCTCGCGCTGGCCGTGCCGAAGCGCGCCACCGCCAAGGACGAGAAGCCGGCCGCGCCGACGCCCGCGCTCACCGTGACCACCGGCCAGCCGTCCACCACCACCGTGCCGGTGGGCTTGACCGCCAACGGCAGCGTCGCCGCCTGGCAGGAAGCCGTCATCGGCAGCGAATCGAACGGCCTGCGCCTGAGCGAAGTGCGGGTGAACGTGGGAGACGTGGTCAAGAAGGGCGAGACCCTGGCCGTGTTCGCCAGCGAGACCGTGCGCGCCGACGTCGAGCAGGCGCGCGCGGCGCTGCAGGAAGCCCAGGCCAACGCCAGCGCCGCCAGGGCAGACGCCGACCGGGCGCGCGCCCTGCGCAGCTCCGGCGCGCTGAGCGAACAGCAGGTCACCCAGCTCCTGACCGCAGAACGGACTGCCGCCGCGCGTGTAAGCGCCACCCGGGCGACGCTGTCCCAGCAGGAACTGCGCCTGCGCCAGGCCACCGTGGTCGCCCCAGACAGCGGCATCATCTCTAGCCGCAGCGCCACGGTCGGCGCCGTCACCGGCCCGGGCACGGAGCTGTTCCGCATGATCCGCCAGGGCCGCCTCGAATGGCGCGCCGAAGTCACCTCGAATGACCTGGGCCGCATCAAGCCGGGCATGCGCGCGGCGGTGCGCGCCGCCAGCGGCAGCGAGATCGTCGGCAAGGTGCGCACCGTGGCCCCGACCGTCGACCCGCAGACCCGCCTGGCGCTGGTCTACGTCGACCTGCCGCCTTCGCTCTCGGCCAATGCGCCGCTCAAGGCCGGCATGTTCGCCAGCGGCCGCTTCGAACTGGGCGCCACCAGCGCCCTCACCGTGCCGCAGCAGGCGCTGGCGGTGCGCGACGGCTTCAGCTATGTGTTCCGCCTGAACGGGGACAACCGCGTGAGCCAGCTGAAGGTCAGCACCGGCCGTCGCCTGGGCGATCGGGTCGAGATCGTGGGCGGGCTGGCCGCAGGCACCCCGATCGTCATCAGCGGCGCCGGTTTCCTGAACGACGGCGATCTGGTGCGCAATGTGCCGCCGCCGGCCGCGCCGGCGAAGGCGGCGCTGGCTCCGGCGCCGCGCCAGACCGCGGCACGCTGAGCGGAGCACCCCCATGAACTTTTCCGCTTTATCGATCCGCAACCCGATCCCGGCGATCATGCTGTTCGTCCTGCTCACGGTGGCGGGGCTGCTGGCCTTCAAGGCCAGCAAGATCCAGGACTTTCCGGACATCGAACTGCCGATCGTGACCGTCGCCGCCACGCTGGAAGGCGCGGCGCCGGCCCAGCTCGAGACCGAGGTGGCGCGCAAGATCGAGGATTCGGTCGCCACCCTGCAGGGCGTCAAGAACATCTATACCAAGGTGCTGGACGGCGTGGCCACCGTCACCATCGAATTCATCCTGGAGAAGGACCTGTCCGACGCGGTCAACGACGTGCGCGACGCGGTGGCGCGGGTGCGTGCCGACCTGCCGCCCGAGATGCGCGAGCCGAGCGTGACCAAGGCGGCCACCGCCGGCCGCGTGGTCGCCACCTTCACGGCCGAAGCGAGCAAGACGGCCGGCAGCGCGATGGACGACCAGGAACTGAGCTGGTTCGTCGACAACGACGTGGCCAAGCGCCTGCTGAGCGTGCCCGGCCTGGGCGCGGTCAAGCGGGTGGGCGGCGTGACCCGCGAAGTCCGGGTCGAACTCGACGACCAGCGCATGGCGGCGCTGCGGGTGTCGGCGCTGGACATCTCGCGCCAGCTGCGCAACGTGCAGCGTGAAGCGCCGGGCGGACGCGGCGACGTCAGCGGCGCCGAGCAGTCGGTGCGCACCATCGCCACCGTGCAGTCTGCGCAGGAACTGGCGCAGATGGATATCCCGCTGCCGGACGGCCGCCACGTGAAGCTCGGGCAGGTCGCCACGGTCCTTGATACCGTGGCCGAGCCGCGCTCGATCGCCGAGCAGGACGGCCGCAAGGTGGTCGGCTTCGAGGTGTTCCGCACCCGCGGCGCAGGCGAGGTGGACGTGGCCGAAGGCGCGCGCGCCGCGGTGGCCCAGCTGCAGAAGGAAAACCCGAGCGTGGTGCTGCGCGAGGTGATCGACAACTCGGGACCGGTGCAGGAAAACTTCGACGCCTCGATGGAGATGCTGTACGAAGGCGCGGTGCTGGCGGTGCTGGTGGTGTGGTGGTTCCTGCGCGACTGGCGCGCCACCCTGGTGGCCGCGGCCGCGCTGCCGCTGTCGGTCATCCCCGCCTTCCTCGGCCAGTACCTGTTCGGCTACACGCTCAACATGGTGACCCTGCTGTCGCTGGCGCTCGTCATCGGCGTGCTGGTGGACGATGCGATCGTCGAGATCGAGAACATCTCGCGCCACCTGCGCATGGGGAAAACCCCGATGCAGGCGGCGCTGGAAGCGGCCGACGAGATCGGCATGGCGGTCATCGCCACCACCTTCGCCCTGGTCGCGGTGTTCCTGCCGACCGCCTTCATGGGCGGCATTCCCGGAAAGTTCTTCAAGCAGTTCGGCTGGACCGCAGTGATCGCGATCCTGGCCTCGCTGGTCGTGGCGCGCCTGCTCACGCCGATGATGGCGGCCTACATCCTCAAGCCGTCCAAGCACCACGGCGAAGAGAAGGACGGCCCGCTGATGCGGCGCTACATGACGGCCATGCAGTGGTGCCTGCGCCACCGCATGGCGACCGCGATCGGCGCCGCCGTCTTCTTCTTCGGCTCGATCGCACTGGTGCCGCTGCTGCCGACCGGCTTCGTGCCGCCGGCCGACCGCTCGCAGACCATGGTGACGGTGGAACTGCCGCCCGGTTCGACCCTGGCCGAGACCCACGCCGTCGCCGAGCAGGCGCGCCTGGCGGCCATGCAGGTCGAGGGCGTCAAGGGCATCTTCAGCTCGATCGGCGGCGGTTCCAGCGGCGACGCTTTTGCCCCGGGTGCGGCGGCGGAAGCGCGCCGCGCCGTGCTGACCGTGACCACCGTCGACCGCCACGACCGCGACGTGGGACTGTCCGAGATCGAGCGCGCACTGCGCGTCAAGATGTCGCAGATCCCGGGCGCGCGCTTCAACGTCGGCGCCCCCGACACCGGCACCAAGCTGCAGCTGGTGCTGCGCAGCGAAAACCCGGAACTCCTGACCACGACAGCGCGCCAGGCCGAGCGTGAACTGCGCACCCTGCAGGGCATCGGCAACGTCAGTTCCAGCGCCTCGCTGGTGCGGCCCGAGATCATCGTGCGCCCGGACTTCGCGCGCGCCGCCGACCTCGGCGTGACGGCCGCCGCCATCGGCGAAACGGTGCGCGTGGCCACTGCCGGCGACTACGACATCTCGCTGTCCAAGATGAACCTGGACGAGCGCCAGGTGCCGATCCGCGTCAAGCTGCCGGACGCGGTGCGCGCCGACCTCGATGCGCTGGGCCGCCTGACCGTGCCCGGCTCGCGCGGACCGGTGCTGCTGGCCAACGTCGCCACCATCACGGTGGAAAGCGGTCCGGCCGAGATCAACCGCCTGAACCGCACCCGCAACGTCACGCTCGACGTCGAGCTGCAGGGCCGCTCGCTGGGCGAGGTCAATGCCGAGGCGCGCGCCCTGCCGGTATTCCAGAAGCTGCCGCCGGGCGTGCAGATCGCGGAACTGGGCGACGCCCAGGAGATGCAGGCGCTGTTCGCCAGCTTCGGCGTGGCGATGCTGATCGGGGTGCTGTGCATCTACGGCGTGCTGGTGCTGCTGTTTAACGACTTCATGCAACCGGTGACCATCCTGGCCGCGCTGCCGCTGTCGATCGGCGGCGCCTTCGTGGCCCTGCTGCTCACGCAGAACGCGCTGTCGATGCCGACCATGATCGGCCTGATCATGCTGATGGGGATCGTGACCAAGAACTCGATCCTGCTGGTCGACTATGCGATCCTGGCGCGCGAAGCGGGCATGAACCGCTTCGACGCCCTGGTCGACGCCTGCCACAAGCGTTCGCGCCCGATCGTGATGACCACCATCGCCATGGGCGCCGGCATGATGCCGCTGGCGCTGGGCCTCTCGGGCGACCCCAGCTTCCGCTCGCCGATGGCGGTGGCCGTGATCGGCGGCCTGATCACCTCGACCTTGCTGAGCCTGCTGGTGGTGCCGGCGGTGTTCACTTACGTGGATGACTTCGAGCACTTCATGAAGCGCCAGATGGGACGGATGCGCCGCAAGCAGGTGGCGGCGCCGGTGAAGGAGCCGGCGTCGGATCCAGTGAAGTGAGGCCATGCGTAGGGTGGTCGGCTCTGCCGACCGCGCGTCCAGCTAGTGCCTGAATAAAAATACGGTCGAACGGAGCAAGCTCAGTTTGAACGAAAAAACCCCGGCAGGGCCGAAGCCCGCCGGGGTTTTTATTTGATGGCTTGCGCCGATCAGTCGCGATAGTAGCGGTATTCGCGACGCTCGGTGGTGTCGCTGCTGCTCAGCAGCTTGGCCAGCAGGAAGCCGACGCCAGCCGCGACCAGCAGGGCGGTGCCCGGGTTGGTCTTCACGTACTCGGTGCTCTTGGTCGAGTAGTTCTGGTAGGTCTCGCCCAGCTGGCCCTTGCGCTGGCCCAGGCTTTCCGAGGCGCCGCTCAGCATGCCGCTCAGGCGATCGACGCCGGCGTGTGCGGTGCTGACCAGGCGATCGACCAGCGGCTGCGCGCCTTGTGCGAGCTGGTCGATTTTCTCGTGCGCCTTGTCCGGGGTGATGTTCGACATGGCAGCCTTGATGCCGCCCTGCGACTGGTCGCCGCCCGAGGTCGAACCCGACGATTGTGCGCTGGCGCCGCCCATGCTGCCGCTGCTGCTGGCGGTGGTGCCGGCGCTGCTGCCGGTGGTGCTGCCCGAGGTGCTGCCGCTCGAGCCCAGGGCGCTGTTGCCGCCGGTCGAGCTGCCCAGGCTGCCGCTGCTGCCGGCTGCGCTGGAACCCGACGAGCCGCTCTGCTGGCTGCTGGAGCTGGAGCTGCCCAGGTTGCCCGAGCTCTGCGAGCCGCTTTGCATGCTGCCCGCGTTGCTGGTGCCGCCGACGGCGCCGTTGCTGCTGCCGGTAGCCGGCTTGGCGCTGCTTGGCGAGGCGTTGGCGCTGCCGAGGCTGCCCGACGAACCGCTCTGGCTGCTGCCCGAAGCGCTGCTACCCTGGTTCAGGCCGGAAGTCTGGCTTTTACCAATGCTCGAACCTGCACCCTCGCGGCTTGCGTCGCTGCCTTTTCCCTCGGTAGATTTCTGATTATCCATGATGTATCCCTCGTAAAAATGTAGACCAACGCGATTAGACCGATACCCGACTATCACCACATTCTTCCTCGATTCCGCCTCAAACGGCGCGAGGGACGACGATTGACTGCGCTATCTCAAGACAGAACTTTGTTTCTTGCTCCAGGTCCATTCTCATGAATCGAGACCCGAAGCCAGCGCAAAAGTTCCGCTATTAGCGCAGACGTCCTCGTCGCTGCGTGAGCGGTCGCCTGTGGCGGTCCGAAAACGCGCGCAGTATCGGACACTGCGTCGCGATACAAAAAATACAACAGCCGTGCTCCCGGGACCGTGCGTTGCCTAACAGAGCCGTGCCATCCACGGAGAGGAGGCGAATCCGCTTGCCTTCCACCTCATCTGCGCTATCATATGAATGATAATCATTCTCATTTACAGGAAAAAGCATGTGCGACAAACACGCTCCGCAGGCCGCCGACACATCGCAAGGGGGATCGCGCCGCCGGCGCGTCTGGGAACTCAGCCAGGCCAGCCATTGCCCGCTGGTCGGCGTCGCCCTGCCGTTGCCTGCCCTGCGCAAGCTGGTGGAACGGGTCACGGGCGGCCGGCTGCTGCACGACGACTACGACATCCACGTCGGCGCGGTCAGCGAGTGCGCCCTGCGCAATCCGCTGTCGGAAGCGCTGCAAAAGGAGCTGGAGCGGCGCTACGCCGCCGACGTCGCGCGCTTCCGCTCGGCCAGGACCACGGAGGAAGTGGGCGCACTGTGGGTGCAGGCGGTCGACGTCGGCAAGGTGCCGGGCGCGTTCTGGGCCGCTCTAAGCCATGCGCGCTGCACGCCCGCACTGGAACAGCAGATGTGCCGCGACATCCACATGGTGCAGCACCAGGCCGGCGCCTGCGCCCGTGCCGACATCGACAAGGTCAAGGCCCTGAGCACGGAGCATGCCCGCCTGGTGCGCGAACTGGCCCGGACGCAGGGCCGCTGCCAGGCGCTGTTGCAGGAGAAGAGCGCGCAGGCCGAACGCTACGAGCAGCAGCTGATGGCCGGGCGCGCCGCGCTGATCGCGAAGGACACCGACATCCACCAGTTGCGCTCCGAACTGGCCCGGCTGCAGGCGGAAGTGCCGGAACTGGAGACGCGCCAGCGCCTCGCGAATCGCGTGGCGCAGATGGAGGAACGGGAAGCGGCGCTGCGGGCCCAGGTGGCCACATTGAAAGCGGCACGCAATGTGCCCCCGGATGCACCGGCGCCTGCAGGCGACGCGCCTGCGGACATGCCGGCCGTGCCGACCGAAGTGCCGGTGCGGCTGGTGAACCGCAGCGTGCTGTGCGTGGGCGGGCGCAGCGGCAGCGTGCCGGTCTACCGCAACGTGATCGAGCGCGTCGGCGCCCAGTTCGCGCACCATGACGGCGGCCTGGAAGACAGCGCCGGCCAGCTCGATGCCAGTCTGGCGGCGGCCGACCTGGTGATCTGCCAGACCGGCTGCATCAGCCACCATGCCTACTGGCGGGTGAAGGACCATTGCAAGCGCACGGGCAAGCGATGCATTTTTGTCGACAACCCGAGCGTGTCGAGCCTGGTGCGCGGGCTGAAGGAGGCAGCCCTCTGATCCGTGACGCGGCCGTTCAATCGCGCGACTTTCCTAAAAGTAAACTGGTAACATCGCAATATTTACATTTTACAAACTAGATTGAAAGTTTGATGACGGCACAAAAACTCGTATCTGATCGCATTGCCATGCTCAGGTATCTCATGATCGTCGGCGTAGTTATCCTGCATACCCCACCTTACGTGCCCATCACCGAGATCGGTCCGGGAATCTTCGACTTCATCAAAGCATTTTTCCAGAACGCCGCATTTCGGGCCACGGTACCAGTCTTGACGCTCATTTCCGGCTATCTCCTGTTCCGCTCCGGACTGGACCAGGACTGGAGGCGATTGTTCAACAAGAAGGTACGCACGATCGTCCTGCCCTTCCTCGTGTTCAATCTGTTTGTGCTGGCTGGCGCCCTTGCAGCCCAGCATCTGCTTGGTCTTCGCATGAGCTATCAGCTCATTCCTTTCGATACGCAAACCTGGCTCGATGCTGCCTTCGGAATGTCTGCGTCGCCGATCAACTACCCGCTTAATTTCCTGCGCGACCTGATCGTCCTGATGGTATTCGCGCCTCTGCTGGGTTTCATCCTGCGCAACTGGGCCTGGCCCGGATTCGCGGCGGTGTTTCTCATCTTTTTCAATAATCTGGACGGAACGCTGATCCTGCGCGAGATCATGCCGATCATGTTCTACGTCGGCGGCATGGCGGCGACACGCAACTGGGACCTGCTGGCTCTGGACCGCTACGCCCTTCCCTGCCTGGGACTGCTCGTTGTCCTGTGCGTGTGCGTGGTTCACTTCCAAGTCGGTAACACCACCTATTTCCGCTTCGTCGCCCCTTTCCTCATCTGGTCCGCGGCTGCGCTGCTGCACGATACGCGGCCAGGCCGCTGGCTGCAGTCCCAAAGCAAAGCCAGCTTTTTCATCTTCCTGGCCCATGCGCCTTTGCTGCTGGTGTCGTGGGTGATGTACCAGAAGCTTGGCGACCACATACCTTACCCGCTCTACTGGATTGCGGCACCCGTGGCGATCGTCGCTATCCTGGGCCTGGCCTACCATACGTTCATGCGCCTCTGTCCGCGCCTGTTCGCACCGCTGATCGGCGCCAAGGCGCCAAGCCCGCGAAGCACGGCGCCTTCGCTGGGCGCTCCCGCACGCGTGGTGCCCTGATCCGGAAACCGGAACGGGTCAGCCAATGCGAAAAGGGCCACCCTGTTGGGTGGCCCTTTTCATGTCCTGGTGCCGCTGATCGGAATCGCCCGATGGGCGTCGCATGTCATGCGCGATCGGCTCGGACTGCGTCCCGGAAGCACGATTCATGAGTGCGAAATATTTGCATTTTACCATCCTCTGTAAGGAGGAAAGAAAATGGAACAACAACTGGTGTTCGACCGTATTGCCATGCTCAGATACCTCATGATCGTCGGCGTCGTCATCCTGCATACACCGCCTTACGTGCCGATCGCCGAGACCGGCCCGGACCTGTTCGACTTCATCAAGGCCTTGTTCCAGCACGCCGTATTTCGCGCCACGGTGCCGATGCTGACCGTTTTTTCCGGCTATCTCCTGTACCGTTCCACGCTGGACCAGCATTGGATGCAACTCGTCAGGAAAAAATTCCGCACGGTTGCCCTGCCCTTTTGCGTATTCAACCTGGCCGTGCTGGCTGGCGCATTCATGGCCCAGCAACAGATCGGCCTTCGAATGAGCTATCAACTCGTTCCCTTCGATGCCTCGACCTGGCTCGATGCTGCCTTCGGAATCGGTGCGTCGCCGATCAACTATCCACTGAATTTTCTGCGCGACCTGATCGTCCTGATGGCCCTTGCGCCGCTGTTGGGAGTCGTCCTGCGCAGCCGCCCGTGGACAGGTTTCGCCGTGGTGGCCTTCATATTCTTTAACAATCTGGATGGCGCCCTGGTCCTGCGCGACGTCATGCCGATCATGTTCTACCTCGGCGGGCTGGCAGCGACGCGCCAATGGACACTATCGACCCTTGACCGCTACGCACTTCCCTGCTTTGGGCTCTTTATCGTACTGTGCCTGTGCCTGGTACATTTCAAGATCGGGAATACCACGTATTTCCGCTACATCGCGCCTTTCCTCATCTGGCCCGCGGCATCGCTGCTGCACGATACGCCTGTGGGACATTGGCTCCAGTCCCAGAGCAAAGCCAGCTTCTTCATCTTCCTGGCGCATGCGCCTTTGCTGCTGGTGTCGTCGGTGGCATACCAGGCCTTCGGTGATGACATACCTTACCCAATCTACTGGATTGCGACCCCGGTGGCGATCGTCGCTGCCCTGAGCCTGGTCTACCATCGGTTCATGCGCCTCTGCCCGCGCCTGTTCGCCCCGCTGATCGGGGCCAAGCCGCCAGGCCTGCCCAGCATGGCGCCTACCCTTGGCGCTCCCGCGCGCGTCGTGCCCTGATCCGGAAGCCTGGACGGGTCAGCCAATGCAAAAAGGGCCACCCTGTTGGGTGGCCCTTTTCATGTCCTGGTGCCGCTGACCGGAATCGAACTGGTGACCTTCGCATTACGAATGCGCTGCTCTACCGACTGAGCTACAGCGGCTCTACGCGGGCAATCCCGACGAAGAGCCGTATTCTAGCAAACAACTCCGGCAACTTGCTAGTCCGGCTCGGCAATTTCAAACACTTATTGCCAAAAAATTACTCCGCGTGATAACGGGTGACCAGTTCGACTTCGCTCTTCGAACCGAGGAACACCGGCACGCGCTGGTGCAGGTTGGTCGGCTGGATGTCCATGATGCGCTGCTTGCCGTCGGTGGCCGCGCCGCCGGCCTGCTCGACGATCATGGCCATCGGGTTGGCTTCGTACATCAGGCGCAGCTTGCCCGGCGAGCTGGAATCGCGCATGTCGGCCGGGTACATGAAGATGCCGCCGCGGTTCAGGATGCGGTGCACGTCGGCCACCATCGAGGCGATCCAGCGCATGTTGAAGTCCTTGCCGCGCGCGCCGGTGGAGCCCGCGAGCATTTCGTCCACGTAGCGCTGCACCGGCGCATGCCAGTGGCGCTTGTTCGACATGTTGATCGCGAATTCCTTGGTGGTTTCCGGGATCTGCATGTCGCTCTGGGTCAGCACCCAGGAACCCATTTCGCGGTCCAGGGTGAAGCATTGCACGCCGTTGCCGGTGGTCAGCACGAGCATGGTCTGCGGGCCGTAGACGGCGTAGCCGGCCGCGACTTGCTGGGCGCCCGGCTGCAGGAAGTCCTGCTCGGTCGGTTCGGTCATGCCTTCCGGCGCCTTCAGCACCGAGAAGATGGTGCCGATCGAGACGTTGACGTCGATGTTGGACGAGCCGTCCAGCGGGTCGAACAGCAGCAGGAACTCGCCCTTCGGGTAGCGGCTCGGGATCAGGCGGATGGTTTCCATCTCTTCCGAGGCCATCGCGGCCAGGTGACCGCCCCACTCGTTCGCCTCGAGCAGGATCTCGTTCGAGATCACGTCGAGCTTCTTCTGCACTTCGCCCTGGATGTTCTCGGTGTCGGCGCTGCCCAGCACTTCGCCGAGCGCACCCTTGCTGACCGAATAGCTGATGCGCTTGCAGGCGCGCGCCACGACCTCGATCAGGAGGCGCAGTTCGGCATTGATGTTCTGGTGGAGGCGCTGCTCCTCGACCAGGTACTGCGTCAGACTTACGCGTTTCATTGACTTCCTTTGGTTTGGTTTAAGTTCTTTTAATTGGCCAGCGCTTTGGTGACGATCTCGCGGACGTCGTTCGACAGCCGCTGCTGCCCCGCCACCTGCTGCAGCGCGGTCTTCATGTGCTGCTGCAGTTCCGGCGTGTAGCGGCGCCAGCGGTCCATGGCGCGCGCCAGACGGGCGGCGACCTGCGGGTTGAGGGCGTCGAGCAGGGTCACGTGCTCGGCCCAGAACAGGTAGCCGCTGCCGTTCGGGGCGTGGAACTCGACCGGGTTGTTCATGCAATAGGTCGCGACCAGGCTGCGCGCGCGGTTCGGGTTGCGCAGGTTGAAGGCCGGGTGGCGCATCAGCTCGCGCACCTTGGCGATGTCGGTGGTCGGCGCCGCGGCCTGCATCGCGAACCACTTGTCGACCACCAGCGCCTCGCCCTGGAACTCGTCGTAGAAGCGTGCCAGCTCGGCTTCCGCTTGCGGCGCCCGCGCATGGATCAGGGCACTGAGGGCGGCGGCCCGGTCGGTCATGTTGTCGGCGCCCTGGCACTGGCGCAGCGCCAGCGCGATGGTCTCGTCGTCCGGCGCCGCGTTCAGGTAGGACAGTGCCAGGTTCTTGAGGGCGCGCTTGCCGGCCGACGCCGCATCCGGGCTGTAGGGGCCTGGGGTCTGGTTGGCCTCGTACTGGGCCAGCAGTTCGCCCCGCAGACGCGCGCCGATGTTGGCGCGCATGAACTGGCGCGCCATGTGCACGGCCAGCGGATCGACGGTGTCGAGCTGTTCGGCGATCATGGTTTCGGTCGGCAGCAGCAGCGCCTGCTCGCGGAAGGCCGGATCGAGCGACTCGTCGGTCAGCATCTTGCGCATCGCCTCGATGAATGTATCGTCCAGGCTCAGGCGGCTTGACACCGGCGCCTCGCCGGTGAGCTTGAGCAGGCGCCCCATCGCCAGGCGCTGTCCGGCTTCCCAGCGGTTGACCGGGTCGCTGTCGTGGCTGAACAGGTGCAGCAGGTCGCTGTCGCTGTAGCCGTGCTGCAGGATCACCGGCGCCGAGAAGTCGCGCAGGACCGAAGGGGTCGGCTGCTCTTTCACGCCGGTGAACACGAAGGTCTGCTCGTTTTCCGTCAGTTCGAGCACGGTGGTGGTCCCCAGCTCCTTGCCGTCCAGCGTCAGCGGCATGTCGTTGCCCTCGCGGTCGAGCAGGCCGACGGCCACCGGGATGTGGAAGGGACGCTTCTCCGGCTGGCCCGGGGTCGGCGGGCAGGACTGGAACAGCGTGATGCCGTAGGTCTGCGCGCCTTCGTCGTAGCGCGCCTCGAAGCGCAGCACCGGGGTGCCGGCCTGGTCATACCAGCGCTCGAACTGCGTCAGGTCGCGGCCATTGGCGTCGGCCATGGCCTTGCGGAAGTCGTCGCAGGTGACGGCCTGCTCGTCATGGCGCTGGAAGTACAGGTCCATGCCCTTGCGGAAGCCTTCGCGGCCCAGCAGGGTCTGGTACATGCGCACCACTTCGGCGCCCTTCTCGTACACGGTGACGGTATAAAAATTGTTGATCTCGACAAAGGAGTCCGGGCGCACCGGGTGGGCCATCGGGCCGGCGTCCTCCGGGAACTGGGCCTGGCGCAGGGTGCGCACCTGGTCGATGCGGGTGACGGCGCGGCCGGTCTCGGTGCCGATCATGTCGGCAGTGAATTCCTGGTCGCGGAACACCGTGAGGCCTTCCTTGAGCGAAAGCTGGAACCAGTCGCGGCAGGTGACGCGGTTGCCGGTCCAGTTGTGGAAGTACTCGTGCGCCACCACCGCCTCGATGCCCTGGAAGTCGATGTCGGTGGCCACGCGCGGGTTGGCCAGCACGAACTTGGTGTTGAAGATGTTCAGGCCCTTGTTCTCCATCGCGCCCATGTTGAAGTCGCTGGTGGCGACGATCATGAAGCGGTCGAGGTCGAGTTCCAGCCCGTAGCGCTCCTCGTCCCAGCGGATGCTGTGCTTGAGCGACTGCATCGCGTAGTCGGTCTTGTCGAGGTTGCCCTCTTCGACCCACACCTGCAGCAGCGCGTCGCGGCCGTCGGCCAGCCGGAAGGTCTCTTCCTGGCAGACCAGGCGCGCGGCGACCAGCGCGAACAGGTAGGACGGCTTCTTGAACGGGTCTTCCCACTTGGCGTAGTGGCGGCCGTCGCCCAGCTCGCCTTCTTCCAGCAGGTTGCCGTTGGAGAGCAGCACCGGATAGCGTTCCTTGTCGGCGCGCAGCATGACCGTGTACTTCGCCATCACGTCCGGGCGGTCCGGGAAATAGGTGATGCGGCGGAAGCCTTCGGCCTCGCACTGGGTGAAGAAGTTGCCGTTCGAGGTGTACAGGCCGCTCAGCGTGGTGTTCTGCTCCGGCACGCAGACGGTCTCGATCTCGAGGGTGGCTTCTTCGGGCGCGTTCGGGATGGTGAGCATGTTGCCGTTGATCGCGTAGTCGCGGTCTTCCAGCTGCCGGCCGTTCAGGCGCAGCGCCACCAGTTCGATGTCCTCCCCGTAGAGTTCGATCTCGCGCTGGGCGCTGTCGGGGTTGCGGCGCACCGTCATGCGGTTGGCGACCACGGTACGGGCGGGGTCGAGGTCGAAGCCAAGCTCAACTGTTTCCACCAGGTAGCTCGGCGGGGTATAGTCACTCCGGTAAATCGTCTGGGGCGTATCGGTGCGCATAGGAAGTCCGCAAAAGGCAGGTTGGGATGCTGGCTGAAGTGCTTATTTTACCAACATGATTTTCGGCTGGCCGCTACGTTGCGGTATGTATCGGAATGTGCATGCAGTAACCGCGTGTAAATTAATTCACCTAGTTGCTGAACAGAAGATAATCTAGAGGATAGGAAAAGTCCGTATTCACGAGGGAGAAAGCAATGAAACGCCTGATGATCGCCGCCGGAGCGGCGCTCACGATGCTGCTGACCGGGTGCGCCACCACGATCCGCAGCGATGTCACCACCTTTCACCAGTGGCCGGCACAGATCGAGGACAAGAGCTACGTGTTCGAGGCGCCGCCGGCAGCCGACGACACGCTGGAATACCGCGCCTACCAGGATCTGGTGCGCGGCCAGCTGGCGCGCCTGGGCTTCCGCGATGCCGCAGGCGGCAAGCCGGCGCTGACGGTAGCGATGCGCTTCACCACCACCGAAGTGCCGGTGCGCGTGGTCGAGCCGATCACGCCCTTCGCCCACCCGTTCGCCTCACCGTTCTACCGCCCCTACTACCATCCGGCGCGGCGCTTCGGCTACCGCGGCCTGCACCGTCCGTACTGGGGCGGTTTCTACAGCAGCCCGTTCTACGATCCGTTCTGGAGCCCGGCCTACCAGGTCTCGATCGAGCACCGCTACCGCCGCGAACTGCAGGTCGGGATCAAGTCGGCCAGCGACGGCAAGCGCCTGTTCGACGTCACCGTGCACAACATGAGCCGCGAGCTGTCGACGCCGGCGCTGATGCCGGCCCTGGTGCAGAGCGCCTTCGAAGGCTTCCCGGGGCCGTCGGGCGTGGCGCGCAGGGTGGAACTGAAGCAGCAAAACGGCTGACACGCCAGCTGCAGACGAGGACGGGGCCGCAAGGCCTCGTTCTTTTTCAGGTCGACCAAACGGCGCCCGATGTCGGTTTTCTTGACACTTTTGGGAATGAATATTTCTTAGCCGCACTAAGCCATTGATGCCATTGATATTTTCCTGCTGGCATATTTATTGCTTTTATTCATTATTCAAAAGTTAAGGAAGACCGATGAAACTTTCTATCATCCGCAGTGCCGTGTCCGCTGTGCTGTTCTGCTTCGGCCTGCATGCCCATGCTACCGTCATCGTGACGGATTCGACGTATGGCGTCGCCGATGGAAACATTCTTCTTCGCAACATTGACGTCACCCGGCACGGCGACATCCAGGACCTGAACGTCCTGATCGAGTTTTCCAAATGCGACGATCCACGCATCGGCGCGGCCGGCAGCGCCTGCATCGGCACGGGTAACTCGTTCAACAGCGAAATGATCTTCCGCCTGATTGGCCCGAAAGGGACCGTGGTCAACCTGGTCAACGCCGGCACATACACCGGCTCGCGGCCGGGCAGCGGCCGCATCAGCGTCAACTTCGACGACGAAGCCGCCACGGCGGTCGGCGGCGTGGCAACCGCCGGCAGCTTCCGCCCGGTCAAGCAGCTGTCCGCTTTCGATGCCACCGACATGTTCGGCACCTGGACCCTGCAGATCCAGGACCTGGCCGTCGGCGATCCGCTCGAATATTTCTCGTCGCACCTGGAGTTCAACGCGAATGCTGCCGGGACCGATCCGGCACCGGTGCCGGAACCGGCGTCGCTCGGACTCCTGGGCCTCGGCCTGCTGGGCTTGAGCGCCGCGCGCCGCCGCAAGCAGCCGGTCAGCTGAAGTAGGCTTCCGAGCCGAAGGTGAGCGCCACGACCAGCACCAGCGCGAACGCCAGCACGATCAAGAGGCGCCCGAACTTCGGCGCGCCGCTTTCTTCCTTGTCCGACTCCCTCATGGCAGCAGCACCGTCGAGCCGGTCGTGCGGCGCCCTTCCAGCGCCCGGTGCGCCTCGGCTGCATCCGCCAGCTTGAAGCTCTGCTTGACCTCGATTCTGATCTTCCCGCTTTCCACCATCTCGAACAATTCGGCCGCCATCGCCTCGAGCGCGGGCCGGGTCGCGGCATAGGCAAACAGCGTCGGACGCGTGATGTAGAGCGAGCCGCGCGAAGCCAGTTCGGAAAGCGCGAAGGGCGGCACCGCGCCGGACGCATTGCCGAAGCTGACCATCAGGCCGCGCGGCTGCAGGCAGTCGAGCGAACGGATGAAGGTGTCCTTGCCGACCGAGTCATAGACCACCGGCACCCTGGCGCCCTCGGTAATCTCCAGCACGCGCTGCACCACGTCCTCGGTGTTGTAATTGATGACGTGGGCCGCCCCGTGGGCGCGCGCCAGTTCCGCCTTTTCCTCGGAGCCGACGGTGCCGATCAGGTTCACGCCGAGCGCCTTCGCCCACTGGCAGGCGATCAGCCCGACGCCGCCCGCCGCCGCATGGAACAGGATGGTCTGGCCGGGCTGCAGCTGGTAGGTCTGGCGGAACAGGTATTGCACCGTCAGGCCCTGCAGCATCATGGCGGCGCCAGTCTCGAAGGAAATCGCGTCCGGCAGGCGCACCAGCATGTTGGCCGGCATGACGCGCGCCTCGCTGTAGGCGCCCGCCGGGCCGCCGGCATAGGCGACGCGGTCGCCCGGCCGAACGTGGGTGACGCCCTCGCCCACCGCCTCGACCACGCCGGCGCCTTCCTGGCCCAGGCCGGACGGCAGGGCCAGCTTGTACAGGCCGCTGCGGTAATAGGTGTCGATGTAGTTCAGGCCGATGGCATGGTGGCGCACGCGCGCCTCGCCCGGGCCGGGATCGCCGACTTCGACGTCCGCGTACTCGAGCACTTCGGGGCCACCGAGGGTGGCGATGCGGATGGCTTTGACCAGCATGGGATTCTCCAAGTGCGGCTCGCTAGGCGCGGGCGCGCATCAGTTGCGACAGCACCAGGCGCGCGGTCGAGACGTTGGTGGCGCAGGCGATGTCGTGCACGTCGCAGGCGCGCACCAGGGCGTTGATGTCGGGTTCGTGCGGCTGCGGCGTCATCGGGTCGCGCAGGAAGATCACGCAGTCGATCTCGCCCTGCACCAGCTGGGCGCCGATCTGCAGGTCGCCGCCGACCGGACCCGAATGCTTGCGCTCGACCGTGAGTCCGAGCTCGTTGGCCAGGCGCCCGCCGGTGGTGCCGGTGGCCGAGAGCGTGCAACCCTTGAGGAAATCAAGGTACTCCCTGGCCAGGGTGATCATGTCGTCCTTCTTCCTGTCGTGCGCGATCAGTGCAATGCGTGGCTTGGTCATTGTCGTCATTTTTTCAGCGAGAGAGAATAGATCCCCACCAGCACGAGACCGGTGCCGGCCAGCTGTACGCCGGTTACCGGCTCGCCGAGGATCAGCGCGCCGAGGAACAGCGTCGATACCGGACCGATCATCCCGGCCTGCGAGGCGGTCGCGGCGCCGATGCGCTGGACCGCGGCCATGGTCATGAACACGGGGAAGATCGTACAGAATACCCCATTCACCAGCGAGAGCCAGTAAACCTCCGCCGGCTGCACCAGCATGCTCGCCGGACGCAGCAGGAAGAACTGGGCGATGCAGGCCGCACTCGACACGCACATCGCGTAAGCCACCAGACGCAGCGAGCCGATGCGCCTGACCATCTCGCCGGTGCCGAGCAGGTAGACGGCATACGAGATCGCCGAGCCCAGCACCAGCAGCGAGCCAAGGATGGTGCTGCCCGAACCGCCGGCAAGGTCGTGCACGAACACCAGCACGATGCCGCAATAGGCAAGCCCCAGCGCCGCCCATTCCGCCCCCTTGACGCGCCGCTTGAAGATCATCACGTTCGCCAGCAGCACGAAGGTCGGGGTCAGGAACAGGATCAGCCGCTCGAGCCCCACCGAGATGTGCTGCAGGCCGAGGAAGTCGAGGTAGCTCGACAGGTAGTAGCCGAGCAGGCCCAGCACGACGATGCGCCAGCGGTCCTGCTTCGACAGTGGCGGCTGGGTTCGCATCTTCCAGAGCGCAACGGCGGCAAACACCGGAAGCGAGAACAGCATTCTGAACGCGATCAAAGTGACTGCATCGATGTGGTAGCGATACAGCAGTTTGGCCACGATGGCCTTCGTGGAAAACAGGACGGCGCCTGCGACGGCGATGGACAGGCCGGCGACGAGGGCGGCGCGTGGTAAAGGAGCAGCAGGGTTGGCGGGGACGCTTTCGTTCATCCGACGATTGTACGAGGCTTCGGCCGGGTTCGCTGGAGGCGGGGCGGACAGCGCCCAAGAACGCGGCCGGTGCGGCGCTGTCGAACAGCGCACATCAACCATATCGAGGAGAGACCGAATGACGAACTCGTCAAACCATCGCAGGGGCCGGCACCGACCGGACGCAAGCTTCGTGCACGCAGCCGCCTTGCCTGCCCAGTGCGGGAGCCGCCAATGAGCCTGTCCGGCATCGATGAACGGCTCGGGCGCCCGGTCGCGCTCGGCCTGGCCTGGATGGTCCTGCTCGCCTGCGCCAGCCTCGCCCCGTTCGTCTTCCAGGGCGGGGCCTTGCCCCTGCCCCTTTCCCTGGCCGGCGCCCCCGCCCTGCCCCCGCCGGCGCCGCTGCGCGCCGCCGAACTGATGCTGCTGTTCGCGATGTGGACCGGCCTGTGCGTGGCCCTGATGCTGCCGGCCGCAGCGGGAGCTCTGTTCGTCTACCTGCGCGTCGCGCGCCGTCGCGCAGGGGTGCGCTGGCCGCGCCTGGCAACCGCCCTGTTCGCCACCGGCTGCCTGCTGGCCTGGACCGGTTTCGCGGCGCTGCTCACCCTGCTGCACTGGGCCCTGCACGACGCCGGCTGGCTCGACGCCAGCTTGGGGGCGCCCCAGCCGGCCCTGGGCCTGGCGCTGGTCGCCGCCGGGGCCTGGCAGTGGACCCCCGCCAAGCACGCCTGCCTGCAGCACTGCCGGGTGCCGCTGGCGGGCGTGCTGGTCGACTGGCGCGGCGGCGCGCTGGGCGCGCTGTGGCAGGGCGCGGAACACGGGCGCACCTGTCTCGGCTGCTGCTGGCTGCTGGTCCTCCTGCTGCTGGGCGGCGGTCCGGGCAATCCGGCCCTGGTCGCGGCGGCAGGGCTGCTGGTGCTGGCCGAACTGCGGCTCGAGGAAGGCCCGCTGGCCGGCTGCGTGGCCGGGGCGGCGATGGTGGCCGGCGGCACCTGGCTGTTGTTTCCATGACAGTTTGCTCACCAGCCTGGGCGATTTTGCAAGGGGGGCCTATGCTAAAATGTCGGCCACTCTTGCATACAGGAACCCCGCAGGTTCCCTTACCGTCTAAGGAACTTTGGAAATGGCTGGACACAGCAAATGGGCCAACATCAAGCATAAGAAAGCCGCTACCGACGCCAAGCGCGGCAAGATCTGGACGCGCCTGATCAAGGAGATCACCGTGGCCGCGCGCATGGGCGGCAGCGACGTCAACTCGAATCCGCGCCTGCGCCTGGCGGTCGAGAAGGCGGCCGACGCCAACATGCCGAAGGATAACGTCACCCGCGCGATCCAGCGCGGCGCCGGCGAACTCGAAGGCGTCAACTACGAAGAGATCCGCTACGAAGGCTACGGCATCGGCGGCGCCGCGATCATCGTCGACTGCCTGACCGACAACCGCGTGCGTACCGTGGCCGAAGTGCGCCACGCCTTCAACAAGTACGGCGGCAACATGGGCACCGAGGGTTCGGTGGCCTTCATGTTCAAGCACGTCGGCCAGTTCCAGTTCGCGCCGGGCGTGGACGAGGACAAGCTGATGGAAGCCGCCCTCGAAGCCGGCGCCGACGACGTGATGCAGGACGAGGAAGGCGGCTTCGAAGTGCTGTGCGACCCGTTCGCCTACGCCGGCGTGAAGGAAGCGCTGGAAAAGGCCGGTTTCAAGGCCGAGGTCTCGGAAGTCATCATGAAGCCGGACAACGAGACCGTGCTGACCGGCGAAGACGCCGTCAAGATGCAGAAAATCCTCGACGCGCTGGAAAACCTGGACGACGTCCAGGATGTCTACACCAACGCTGTCATCGACGAGTAAGCAGCAGCCGTCAAACTGTCGAAAACCGGCTGGCGCGCCAGCCGGATCCCCCGTAGCAACCAAGTAGGAACGCGCCCGTATGAAAATCCTCGTAGTCGGCTCTGGCGGCCGTGAACACGCCCTGTCCTGGAAACTGGCCCAATCGGAGCGTGTCCAGACCGTCTTCGTCGCCCCGGGCAACGGCGGCACCGCCCTCGACGCTCGCCTGGTGACCGTCGAGATCACCGATCCTGCGGCCCTGGCCGACTTCGTCGTGGCCGAAGGCATCGCCCTGACCCTGGTCGGCCCGGAAGCGCCGCTGGCCGCCGGCATCGTCAACCTGTTCCGCACCCGCGGCCTGAAGATCTTCGGACCGACGAAAGAAGCGGCGCAGCTGGAAAGCTCGAAGGACTTCGCCAAGGCCTTCATGCAGCGCCATGGCATCCCGACCGCGAAATACCAGAGCTTCTCGGATGCGGCCCAGGCGCACGCCTACGTCGACGCCAACGGCGCCCCGATCGTCATCAAGGCCGACGGCCTGGCGGCCGGCAAGGGCGTGGTGGTGGCGATGACCCTGGACGAAGCGCACGCCGCGGTCGACCACATGCTGTCCGATAACGCCTTTGGCGACGCCGGCGCCCGCATCGTGATCGAGGAGTTCCTGGCCGGCGAGGAAGCCAGCTTCATCGTCATGTGCGACGGCAAGAACGTGCTGCCGCTGGCAACCAGCCAGGACCACAAGCGCCTGAAGGACGCCGACCAAGGCCCGAACACCGGCGGCATGGGCGCCTATTCTCCTGCCCCGATCGTGACCCCGTCGATGCACGCGCGCGTGATGCGCGAGATCATCAACCCGACCATCCAGGGCATAGCCAAGGACGGCATCGTCTTCACCGGCTTCCTGTACGCCGGCCTGATGATCGACGCCGAAGGCAACCCGCGCACGCTGGAATTCAACTGCCGCATGGGCGACCCGGAAACGCAGCCGATCATGGCGCGCCTGAAGAGCGATTTCGCCACCGTGCTGGACCACGCCTGCAACGGCAGCCTGGATGCGGTCGAGCTGGAATGGGACCGCCGCACCGCGGTGGGCGTCGTAATGGCCGCCGCGGGCTATCCGGACAGCCCGCGCAAGGGCGACGTCATCGACGGCATCCCTGCCGAAACCCCGGAATGCGTCACCTTCCATGCCGGCACCCAGTTAGTTGCCGGCAGCCTGCAGACCAGCGGTGGACGCGTGCTGTGCGTGGTCGGCCTGGGCGACAGCGTCAAGATGGCGCAGAAGCAGGCCTACGAGACGGTGGAGAAGATTCACTTCAACGGCGCGCAATACCGCCGCGACATCGGCTGGCGCGGCCTGAAATAAGACCAGCGCCGGGGGCAGGTGTACAATCTGCCCATTTTCGCCGCCTACCCTGAACGCATGACCATCCCCGACCCGTCCGCCATCAAGACCTGGCTGCTCGAGCTCCAGTCCCGCATCGTCGGCGCCCTGGAAGACATCGACGGCAAACCTTTCCTGGTCGACACCTGGGAGCGCCCGGAAGGCGGCGGCGGCATCTCGCGCCTGATTGAGGAAGGCAATGTGTTCGAGCGCGGCGGCTGCAACTTCTCGCACGTCACCGGCGCCAGCCTGCCGCCCTCGGCCATGGCCGCGCGTCCGGAACTGGCGGGCCGGGCCTGGGAAGCGATGGGCGTGTCGCTGGTGCTGCACCCGCGCAACCCCTACGCCCCGACCGTGCACATGAACGTGCGCTTCTTCGAAGCCACCGCTGAAGGAAAAGACCCGGTCTGGTGGTTCGGCGGCGGCATGGACCTGACGCCCTACTACGGCAACCAGGACGATGCGCGCCACTTCCACCAGGTCTGCCACGACGCATTGGCGCCCTATGGCGCCGACCTGCACCCGCGCTTCAAGAAGTGGTGCGACGAGTACTTCTACCTGAAGCACCGCAAGGAGCCGCGCGGCGTGGGCGGCATCTTCTTCGACGACTTCAACGAAACCGGTTTCGATGATGCGTTCGCGATGGTGCGCAAGGTCGGCGACGGTTTCCTCGATGCCTACCTGCCGATCCTGCAGGCGCGAAAGGACACGCCCTACGGCGAGCGCGAACGCGACTTCCAGGCCTACCGCCGCGGACGCTATGTCGAGTTCAACCTGGTGTGGGACCGCGGCACCCTGTTCGGCCTGCAGTCGGGCGGCCGCACCGAGGCGATCCTGATGTCGATGCCGCCGATCGTGAAATGGCGCTACGACTGGCACCCGGAACCGGGCAGCCCGGAAGCGGCCTTGTATACCGACTTCCTCGTCCACCGGGACTGGCTGGCAGCGGGACCACATTCGTGAGTCAATGCATTGCCCTGCTGGGTGGCAGCTTCGACCCGGTACACCACGGCCACGTCGCGCTGGCCGCGCTGTTTGCCGAACTCCTTCAGCCGGACCAGCTGCGCATCCTGCCTGCGCGGCCGTGGCAGAAGAGCGCCCTGCAGGCCAGCGATTCCCAGCGCATCGAGATGCTCGAACTGGCTTTCGGCGGCCAAGCGTTCGCCGTCACGATCGACCTGCAGGAAATCGAACGCGGCAGCGCCACCTACACGGTCGAGACCCTGCGCGCGCTGCGCGCCGAGCTCGGCGAAGCCGCCTCGATCGTCTTCCTGATGGGCGCCGACCAGCTGCAGAAGCTCGACACCTGGCGCGACTGGAAGGAATTGTTCACGCTCGCGAACCTGGGCGTGGCGGCACGGCCGGGCTATGAACTGGACCAGGACAAGCTGCCCCCTGGCGTGGCGTCGGCACTCGCGGGACGGCTGGCGACACCCGCGGAAGTGCGCGCCACACCGCATGGCAAGGTTTGCCTGGCTCACACTTTGGCGGTTGATATTTCCGCCACCCAAGTCCGAAACAGCTTGCGGACTGGCGCGGACCGAGGCACCGACCTTGGCGCGCTCGTTCCGCCGCAAGTGCTAGACTATATTCAACAACATAACTTATATAAAAGCTAATGGATATCAAGAAACTGCAAACCCTCGTCGTTGACGCCCTCGAAGACGTCAAGGGCCAGGAGATCGTCCTGTTCGACACGACGCACCTGACCAGCCTGTTCGACCGCATCGCGGTCGTCTCGGGCACCTCGAACCGCCAGACCAAGGCACTGGCCGCTTCGGTACGCGACAAGGTCAAGGCAGCAGGCGGCGACGTGGTCGGCATGGAAGGCGAAGACACCGGCGAATGGGTGCTGGTCGACCTGGGCGACATGATCGTCCACATCATGCAGCCGGCCATCCGCCAGTACTACCGCCTGGAAGAAATCTGGGGCGAGAAGCCGGTCAAGCTGGGCGCGGCCAAGCGCAAGTCGACGCCGGAAGCGGCGGAAGCAGCCGAATCCAAACCGAAGTCGAAGCACCTGGCCGCCAACAAGGATGAGCCGGAAGCCAAGCCGGTCAACGAGCGCAAGCCTGCCGCCAAGCGCGCGACCAAGACCGCCACCGGCACCGCCGCCGCCAAGAAGCCGGCCGCCAAGAAGGTCCCGACCGGCAAGACCGTGAAGGTCGCACCGAGCAAGAGCGAAGTCGCCGCCGTCGAAGCCACCAAGGCCAAGCCGCCGAAGCGTACCCCGAAGGCTGCCGCTCCCGCCGATGCAGAACCGGTGAAAAAAGTGATCCGCCGCGTGAAGAAGGCCGCCGAGTAAGCCTTTTATGCAGCTGATCATTGCCGCGGTCGGGCACAAGATGCCGGCCTGGATCGAATCCGGGTTCGGCGAATACACGAAGCGCATGCCGCCCGAGCTGCGCATCGTGCTCAAGGAAATCAAGCCGGTCGAGCGCTCCGGCAGCAAGACCGCCGCCACCGCGATGGCGCTCGAGCGCGAGCGCATCGAGGCCGTCCTGCCGAAAGGCGTGCGCATCATCGCGCTGGACGAGCGCGGCAAGGACCTGACCAGCGTCGGCCTGTCCCGGATGCTGGAGAACTGGCAGCAGGACGGACGCGATACCGCCTTCCTGATCGGCGGCGCCGACGGGCTCGATCCCGAACTGAAGGCGCGCGCCGAAGGCATGATCCGCATCTCCAGCATGACGCTGCCGCACGGAATCGTGCGCGTCATGCTGGCGGAACAGTTGTACCGTGCCTGGTCCATCACCCAGAACCACCCGTACCATCGCGTGTGATTGCGCGCCATCCATGAAACCCACCGACAAGAAAATCTACCTCGCCTCGAAGAGCCCGCGCAGGCGCGAACTGCTGCGCCAGGTCGGCGTGGAATTCGAGCTGCTGATGCTGCGCAGCGACCCGGCGCGCGGCGTGGACGTCAGCGAAGACGTGCTGCCGGGCGAAGACCCGCACGCCTATGTGGCGCGCGTGGCCAAGGAGAAAGGCGCGTTCGCCTGGAACATGCTGCAGATGCGCCGCCAGCCGCTGCGTCCCATCCTGACCGCCGACACCACCGTCACCATCGACGGCGAGATCCTCGGCAAGCCGGCCGACAACAAGGAAGCCGTGGCCATGCTCGAGCGCCTGTCCGGCCGCACCCACCAGGTGCTGACCTCGGTGGCGGTCCATGCCGAGCGCGTGGCGGAACAGGTCACCCAGGTGTCGAACGTACGCTTCGCTACGCTCAGTCCGGCCCAGATCAAGGCCTATTGCGCCACCCCGGAACCCTACGACAAGGCGGGCGGCTACGGCATCCAGGGCCTGGCCGCGCTGTTCGTCGAGCATATCGAAGGCAGCCATTCGGGGATCATGGGCCTGCCGATCTTCGAGACGGCCCAGCTTCTGCGCAAAGCCGGCTACAACGTCTGACCGTCCGCTTATCCGTGGGCCGGCGGCGAACCGCCTGCCTACGAATTACGCCGCCCGTGTATGATGTCGCTCTGAACAATACTGCACGGCCGGCCATGAACGAAGACATCCTCATCAACATCACCCCGCAGGAAACGCGCGTGGCGCTGATCCTGCAGGGCGCTGTGCAGGAACTGCACATCGAGCGCACGCTCACGCGCGGGTTGGCGGGGAATGTCTATCTGGGCAAGGTCGTGCGCGTCCTGCCGGGCATGCAGTCGGCCTTCATCGACATCGGCCTGGAACGCGCGGCCTTCCTGCACGTCGCCGATATCTGGGAAGCGCGCAACCATGAAGGCCCCAACGGCGCCCTGGCCGCGCCCACGCCGATCGAAAAGCTGCTGTTCGACGGCCAGGTGCTGACCGTGCAGGTCATCAAGGACCCGATCGGCACCAAGGGCGCGCGCCTGTCGACCCAGATCTCGATCGCCGGCCGCATGCTGGTCTACCTGCCGCAGGACCATCACATCGGCATCTCGCAGAAGATCGAGAAGGAAGCCGACCGCGAACACCTGCGCACCCGCCTCGCGAACATGCTGCCGAAGGAAGAGAAAGGCGGCTACATCGTGCGCACCCAGGCCGAGGAAGCCTCGGACGCCGACCTGGCGGCCGACGTCGACTACCTGCGCAAGACCTGGGCCGCGGTCCAGCAGGGCGCGCGCACCCGGCCGCCGACTTCCCTGCTCTATCAGGACCTGAACCTGGCCCAGCGCGTGCTGCGCGACTTCGTGCACGACGAGACCGCGACCATCCAGGTGGACTCGCGCGAGAATTACAACATGCTGGTCGAGTTCGCGCAGGTCTACACGCCGAGCGTGCTGTCGCGCCTGACCCACTACACCGGCGAGCGTCCGCTGTTCGATCTCTACGGCGTGGAGGAAGAAATCCTGCGCGCGCTGGGCCGCCGCGTCGACCTGAAGAGCGGCGGCTACCTGATCGTCGACCAGACCGAGGCGATGACCACCATCGACGTCAACACCGGCGGCTACGTCGGCGGACGCAACTTCGCCGACACCATCTTCAAGACCAACCTGGAAGCGGCTCACGCCATCGCACGCCAGCTGCGCCTGCGCAACCTGGGCGGCATCATCATCCTCGACTTCATCGACATGGAGAACAACGAGCACCGCAACGCCGTGCTCGCGGAACTCAAGAAGACCCTGGCGCGCGACCGCACCAAGGTCTCGGTGAGCGGCTTCTCGGCCCTCGGCCTGGTCGAGATGACCCGCAAGCGCACGCGCGAATCGCTGGCCCACATCCTGTGCGAGCCCTGCCCGGCCTGCGCTGGCCGCGGGCAAGTGAAAACCTCGCGCACGATCTGCTACGAGATCCTGCGCGAACTGCTGCGCGAAGCCAAGCAGTTCAATCCGCGCGAGTTCCGCATCGTCGCCTCGCAGGAAGTGGTCGACCTGTTCCTGGAAGAGGAATCGCAGCACCTGGCCATGCTGGGTGACTTCATCGGCAAGCGCATTTCGCTGCAGGTAGAGAAGGGTTACCACCAGGAACAATACGACGTGATCCTGATGTAGCAATCGGGCGGCTGCCAAACTCGAGGCGGGTATGATGTGCTCCACATGAGCACATCAGGGCGCCCGATGAACACCGAAACCACAGTAAAGCTGGTAAAAGACGATGCCCCGGCACCGGTGAAGGCCGCGCGGGTGCGCCTGAAGCGCAAGATGCGCATGGAAGACGCGCTGCAATGCATCGGCCTGAACTGCATGGCGCAGATCGAGGCCAATGTTCCCGGCGTGCTGGCGCAGGACCTCGAGAGCCTGCACCAGATGCGCGTCGGCCTGCGCCGCCTGCGCGCCCTGCTTGACATGTTCCACGAACTGGCTCCGCTGCCGCCCGGACTCCGGGAAGAACTCGACTGGCTGGCGAGCGAACTGGGCGCCACGCGCGACTGGGACGTACTGGCCGGCACCACCCTGCCCACGATCACCGGCATCGCTACCCACGCCCTGCAGGCGGCCGCGCAGGACCATGCGCGCGCCCTGCACAAGAACCTGCTGCCCACCCTGCATTCGGAGCGTTATACCCAGCTGATGCTGCAGATGAACGGCTGGCTGCACGGCCGCCAGTGGCGCCCTGGCGCCGGCCTGCCACAGGACGACCCGCTGGCACGGCCGGCCCTGGACGGCCTGGTGCCGCTCATCCGCAAGGCGCAAAAGCGCCTGCGCAGGCGCATCGGAGCACTCGATGAAAACGATGCACCGGCCCGGCACCGGGTGCGCATCGCCGCCAAGAAGGCGCGCTATGCGGCCGAATTCTTCCGTGACCTGCTGCCGAAAAAGGAGGTCAAGGCCTATATCAAGTGCCTGTCCCGCGTGCAGGACCGGCTCGGCCACCTGAACGACCTGGCGGTGGCGAGCCGGCTGCTGCCCGAGCTCGAAAACCATGGACACGCGCACGACGGCGCGTATGCGCGCGGCTGGGTTGGCGGATCCGCATCAGCCGCTGCCCACGGCCTGCGCGAGGCGCTCGACAAGGTGGCGTGCTTGAAGCTGGCGTAAGTCCGTCGCACGCGGCAGCCGTCGGCAGTGCTGGGCGAATCCTCAGGCTGGCTTCGGCGTGCCGATTGGAAAGGGGTCTTGTCACCCGCAGGCCAGCACCAATGCCTCGAACTCCTTCACTGGCATCGGGGCGCCAAGCAGGTAGCCCTGGAAAGCGCGGCAACCGAGCGACTTCAGGTGTTCGAGCTGCGCCGCCGTCTCCACCCCTTCCGCGATATGTTCGAGGCCCAGCTTGGACGCAAGGCCAATGACGATCTCGACGATGCCTGCCGAGCGGGGATTCTCGACACAGCTCGCGACAAAAGACTGGTCGATCTTCAGGCTGCTCAGTGGGAAACGCTGGATGTAGCTCAGCGAGGAAAACCCGGTGCCGAAATCGTCGATCGAGAAACGCACCCCGTCCCGCCGCAAGCTGTGCATTTTCTCGATGGTCGCCTCGATATCGGTGGCCAGCAGGGACTCGGTCAGCTCCATCGACAGCTTGGCCGGATCGGCGCCTGCAGCGCGCACGATCGCCAGCGAGCGCGCAACGAAATCCTCGTCGTGCATCTGGCGTGCGCTGACGTTGACCGCGACGCCCAGCCTGGCGAGCGCCGGTACCGCCGCCCAAGCCGCAAGGCGCTCGCTCGCCTGGCGCAGGACGATGTCGCCAAGCCTGACGATCAGGTCCGAGGTTTCCGCCAGCGGGATGAAGCTGCCCGGCGCCAGGATCCCGCGCATCGGATGCTGCCAGCGCAGCAGCGCTTCGGCGCCAAGGATCTTCTGGTCGGCATCGAACTGGGGCTGGTAGTACAGGACGAATTCGCCGCGCGCCACCGCTTGCGCCAGTTCGTCCTGGAGCCGGGCGCGCTCGTCGATCAGCCGCTGCATGGCGGGATCGAAGAAACGGATGGCGTTGCGCCCCGCTGACTTGGCCGCATACAGGGCGATATCGGCCTGCTGCAGCAGCAGGTCGGCGTCCGTGTCCCCGCGATCGACCAGCACGGCGCCGATGCTGGGGGTGATCGAAAAGTGACGCTCCTCGATCGCGTAGGGGCGGCCCAGCATTTGGCCCAGCCGCCGGCAACCCTGCTGGGCCAGCGCGGCGCACGAGAGCTTGGGAGACGCGGCGCAGTCGAGCAGCACGACGAACTCGTCGCCCCCGAGCCTGCCCACGAAATCGCCTGGTCCGAGCGCGGCTTGCAGGCGCTGGCCGACTTCCTGCAGCAGGCGGTCGCCAAAGGGGTGTCCTTCGGTGTCGTTGAGCAACTTGAAATTGTCCAGGTCGATGAGCAGGACCGCGCTCGCCGTGCCGGCCGCCGCGGCGTGCATGCGCCGGCGCTCGAGCTCACGCAGCAGGTAGCGCCGATTCGGCAAGCCGGTCAAGTAGTCGTGGTCGGCATTCTGCTGCAGCTGCCGCTCGAGCCGCTGGCGCTCGCTGAGGTCGGTGTTGGCGCCGGAGATGCGCATTGCGCGTCCGGCGGCGTCGCGCAGGACAAATCCGCGGCTGAGCACCGGGACCGGATGCCCGTCGCGGTGCCATAGCCGGAACTCGATCGCATAGCTTACCTCCGGGCCGGCCAGCAGGTCCGCGAGAAAACCGTTGACGCGCTCGCGGTCTTCCGGATGCAGCAGCCGCTGCCATGTGTCGACATCGTCGGGCTGTGCGCCGGGGACACGGCCGAGCATTTCCCACCAGCGCTCGGAATAGAAAATCGTTTGCCGGTCGAGGTCCCAGTCCCAGTAGCCGTCGTTCATCCCACGCAGAACCAGTTGCAGGCGCCGCTGCGAGTGTTCCAGCGCCTGCTGGGTAGCCACCAGTTCGCTGCAATCGGTAAAGCAGACGACGACGGAAGCGATCTCCCCGGCCCCGTCGAACACCGGATAGGCATTGCAGATTACCCAGGTCACGGCGGCGCCGGGACGGTTCACGCCGACCACCAGGTCGGTCACCGGTGCGCGCTCGCGCAGCACGCGGCTCGCGGGCAAGTCTTCGACGTCGATCGCGCCGCCGCCCGGGGAGACGAACGACCAGCCCGGATGATCCACATGGCGGCCGCGAATCTCCGTCATGTCTTCGCCAATCAGCCGCTGGGCCATGGCATTGGCCGCAATGACCGCCGAGCGGCTGTCGTGCACCACGATGCCGGCGGGGACCTTGTCGAACAGGTTTTTGTCGAGGTGGAAGGCCATAGCAGCGTTAACATATCACACGGTAGTCGGTATATCGCACCAGCGGGGCTTCCGCGGGGTTCAGCGGTATTCCAGGCGCCCGTCGCGCAGCTTGAGGCGGTGGATGCCGGGCAGCCCGATCAGGTCGCGGTCGTGGCAGGCCATCACGACGCTGCTGCCCTGCTCCAGCAAGGTAGGGATCAGGTCGATGACCTGCTCGCGCGCCGGGCCGTCGAGGTTGGCCGTGGGTTCGTCGAGCAGCAACAGGCGCGGCTGCAACACCCGGGCCCGGGCCAAGGCCACGCGCTGCTTTTCGCCGCCCGACAGGCGTGCAGGATCGGTGTCGCGCAGGTGCGCCACGCCGGCCCAGGCCATCGCCTCCTCGACCCTGGGCGCCGCGCTGCGCCGGCTCTCGCCGCGCGCCAGCAGGCCATAGGCGATGTTGTGGGCAACGCTGGTCGAGAACATGATCGGATGCTGGTGCACGAACACGATGGCGCGCCGTAGCGCTTGCGGATAGGGATGCAGCGGCATGCTGCGGCCGTCGAAGTCGACCGTGCAGGCGTCAACGCGTTCCAGGCCGGCCAGCATGCGCAGCAGCGTCGACTTGCCGGCCCCGTTCACGCCGGTCAGCACGTAGGCCGTTCCCGCCTCGATGGCCAGCTGCTCGATCTCGAACAGGGTGCGCTCGCCGTGGCGCTTGCGCAGGCCATGCAGGGTCAAGAGCGGGGTCACCGGCGTCCTCCCGCCGTGTGGGCCTCGCCTTGCAGCAGCACCAGCGCGCCGTTCATCAGGAGCGCCAGCGAGACCAGCACGATGCCAAGCGCGATCCCTTGCGCGAACTCGCCCTTGCTGGTTTCCAGCGCGATGGCGGTGGTGATGGTGCGCGTCTGCCCTTCGATATTCCCGCCCACCATCAGGGCGCAGCCGACTTCCGAGATCACGCGGCCGAAGCCGCTGATGACGGCGGCCATTACGCCGTAGCGCGCCTCGTGCAGCACCGTGACCATCACGCGCCAGCGGGATGCGCCATGGGCGATCGCCGTCTCGGCATAGCGCGGGTCGGCCGCCTGCACCGCCGCCAGCGTGAAGGCCAGCAGGACCGGCAGCCCGATCACCATCTGGCCGAGGATCACGCCTTCCTGGGTGAACAGCCATTCGAGACCGCCCATCGGGCCGCGCCGCGACAGCAGCAGGTAGAGCAGCAGGCCGATCAGGACGGTGGGCAGCGACAGCGCGGCCTGGGCCAGCCAGATGGCGATGCGCCGTCCCGGGAAGCGGTGCATGGCGATGACGTAGCCGAGGAAGACCGCCGGCGGGGCCGCCAGCAGCAGCCCGAGGATGCTGGTCTTGAGCGAGACCCAGACGATGCGCCACAGCGCCTCGTCGCCGCTGAACAGCAGGGCAAAAGCGTGCGTCGTTGCGTCCAGCAGGGACATCAGGCCGGCCGTGCGCTATGGTAGGGTGCGTTCAGGGGTTCCAGCAGGTCCGGCTCGAACACCAGGCGCGCCTGCCCGGCCAGCAGCAAAAAGTGCTTGCCCGAGCAGCGCGCCAGCAGCGACATGCCGACCCGTTCCGCCACCATGTGCCCCATCTGGGTGGTGCCGGAACGCGACAGCAGGAAGGGAATCCCCATCTGGGCGCCCTTGATGACCATCTCGGAGGTCAGGCGCCCGGTGGTGTAGAACACCTTGTCCCCGCCCTCCAGGCCATCGAGCCACATCAGGCCGGCGATGGCGTCCACCGCATTGTGGCGGCCGACGTCTTCCACGAAATAGAGCAGTTCCCCATCGTGCGAGAACAGCGCGCAGCCGTGCACCGAGCCGGCCTGCTTGTAGACCGACTGCTGGGTACGGATGGTCTCGACGATGCGGTAGACGACCGACTGCGGCAGGCGCGCATCCTCGGGCAAGGTGATCTGGTCGACTTCATCCATCAGCCCGCCGAACACCGAGCCCTGCCCGCAGCCGGTGGTGACGACCTTCTTCGCGGTGCGCTCCTCGATATCAAGAATGCCGTTGCGGGTCACGACCGCCACCGCATCGACCGACCAGTCGACCTGGATCGAGACGATGTCCTCGAGCGTGCGCACCAGGCGCTGGTTGCGCAGATAACCCAGGGTCAGGGCTTCGGGCGCGCCGCCCAGGGTCATCAGGGTGACGATCTCGCGCTTGTCCACGTACACGGTGAGCGGGCGCTCGGCAGGAATGTGGATGCTGGAGGGGCGGCCGCGTTCGTCCACGGCCGTGACCTCCTGCGTCAGGCAGGCGTGCGCCTCGGACAGGACGGGACGATAAGAGGGCAAGTCAGGGCAGTTCATGTTGCCAATTGTGCCATGCCCGCCAATATTTGGCCGCCACCGTAGCTTCCCTGCGGCGCGACTTCGCCGCCGGGCGTCAGCTTGATGGCGCAATATTTGAACTCCGGAATCTTTCCGAAAGGATCGAGCGCTGCATTGGTCAGGCGGTTGATCGCCGCTTCGTAATAACAGAAGGGCACGAAGATCGCGCCCACCGGCGAACTGTCGTCGGCCCGTGCATACAGGACCACTTCGCCGCGGCGCGAAGCGATCGTGACGGGCTGGCCCGGTTGGAGCCCCAAGCGTTCGAGATCGAGCGGATGCACCAGCGCCACCGGATCGGGCTCGATCGCATCGAGCACCGTGGCGCGCCGCGTCATGCTGCCGGTATGCCAGTGCTCGAGCTGGCGGCCCGTGATCAGGACCATCGGGTAGTCGGCATCGGGCCGCTCGTCGGCCGGGATGATGTCGGCCGGGACGAAACGCGCCCTGCCGCCTTCGCGCGGGAACAGTTCGGTGAACACCACCGGCTGGCCCATGTCGCCCTCGTTCATGCACGGATACACCACCGCGCCGTTGCGCTCCAGGCGTTCCCAGGTAATGCCGCCGATGCTGGCCATGGTGCGGCGCATCTCGTCGAACACTTCCGATACGTGGCCATAGTTCCACTCCAAGCCGAGGCGCTTCGCCATCTGCTGGATGATCCACAGGTCCTGTTTCGCCTCGCCCGGCGGGTCGATCGCCTGGCGGCCCAGCTGGACCAGGCGGTCGGTATTGGTGAAGGTGCCGGTCTTTTCCGGGAAGCTCGATGCCGGCAGGATCACGTCCGCCAGGTAGGCGGTCTCGGTCAGGAAGATGTCCTGCACCACCAGGTGCTCCAGCGCCGCCAGCGCGGCGCGCGCATGGTTGGCGTCGGGGTCGGACATGGCCGGGTTCTCGCCCATGATGTACATGCCGCGGATCTGGCCGGCATCGATGGCATCCATGATCTCGACCACGGTCAGGCCCGGCTTCGGGTCGAGGGTGGCGCCCCAGGCCTGCTCGAAGCGCGTACGCGCGGCCGGGTTGTCGACGCGCTGGTAGTCCGGCAGCATCATCGGGATCAGGCCGGCGTCGGACGCTCCCTGCACGTTGTTCTGGCCGCGCAGCGGATGCAGGCCGGTGCCGGGGCGGCCGATCTGGCCGGTCATGAGCGACAGCGCGATCAGGCAGCGCGCGTTATCCGTGCCGTGCACGTGCTGCGACACGCCCATGCCCCACAGGATCATCGAACCCTGCGAGGTGGCGTACAGGCGCGCCACGTAGCGGATGGTCTCGGCATCGATGCCACAGATCGGCGCCATCGCTTCCGGGCTGTATTCGGCCACATTGGCTTCGAGCTCGGCATAGCCGATGGTGCGGCTGGCAATGAAGTCCTGGTCGACCAGCTTTTCGCTGACGATCACGTGCATCATCGCATTGAGCAGCGCGACGTCGGTGTCGGGCTTGAACTGCAGGCAGCGGTGCGCGTGCCGCGCCAGCTCGGAGCGGCGCGGATCCATCACGATAAGTTTCGCCCCGGCCTTGACCGCATTCTTGATCCAGGTCGCGGCTACCGGGTGGTTGACGGTCGGGTTGGCGCCGATGATGACGATCACTTCGGCGCACGTCACGTCCATCACCGGGTTCGACACCGCGCCCGAACCGATCCCTTCCAGCAGGGCCGACACCGACGAGGCGTGGCACAGGCGGGTGCAGTGGTCGACGTTGTTGGTACCGAAACCCGT
Source organism: Massilia sp. UBA6681 (assembly GCF_002454935.1). Taxonomy (NCBI): domain Bacteria; kingdom Pseudomonadati; phylum Pseudomonadota; class Betaproteobacteria; order Burkholderiales; family Oxalobacteraceae; genus Massilia; species Massilia sp. UBA6681. The sequence goes on along the minus strand of NZ_DKJX01000054.1, from coordinate 64,858 downwards.
GCGCACCAGCTTCTGGAACAGGTAGGCTTCCTCGTTGCTGCCCTTGGCCGAGCCGAAGCCCGCCAGGGCCGCGCCGCCGTGCGCATCGCGGATGCGGGCCAGCTTGCCGCCGGCAAGCAGGAGGGCTTCTTCCCAGCTCGCTTCGCGGAACACGTCCATCACGCGATCCGGGTCCATCGTGAAGTCGCCCGACTTGGGCACGCCTTCGCGGCGGATCAATGGTTTGGTCAGGCGATGCGGGTGGTGTGCGTAGTCGAAGCCGTAGCGACCTTTCACGCACAGGCGGCCCAGGTTGGCCGGACCGTTGCGCCCTTCCACGTAGAGTATCTTGTTGTCCTTGACGTTGTAGGTCAGCTGGCAACCGACGCCGCAGTAGGGGCAGACCGAATCGACCTGCTTGTCGGGAATGTTGAGGGCCACTTCGCGCGCCGGCATCAGGGCGCCGGTCGGGCAGGCCTGCACGCATTCGCCGCAGGCCACGCAGGTGGAGGCGCCCATCGGGTCGTCCTGGTCGAACACGATCCTGGTCTCTTGCCCGCGGAAGGCCAGGCCGATCACGTCGTTGACCTGCTCGTCACGGCAGGCGCGCACGCAGCGCGTGCACTGGATGCAGGCGTCCAGGTTGACGGTGATGGCGGCATGGGTCGCGTCACGCTGCGGCTGGCGACGGCTTGGCGTGAAACGCGGCTTCTGGATGCCGAGCTTTTCCGCCCACAGGTCGACTTCGTTCCTGCGGGTGTACTCGGCCTCGGGCATGTCGGACAGCAAGAGCTCGAGCACCATCTTCTGGGCGGCCAGTGCGCGCGGACTGTCGGTCGTGACCTTCATGCCGGCGCTCGGATGGCGGCAGCACGAAGGCGCGAGCACGCGCTCGCCGTCGATCTCGACCATGCAGGAGCGGCAGTTGCCGACCGCCTCCAGGCCTTCCTTGTAGCACAGCCGCGATATATCGACGCCTTCGCGCGCCGCGACCTCGATCAGGGTTTCCTGCGGCAGAGCCTCGACCTCGCGGCCGTTCAGCGCAAAGCGCACGGTGGGGATGCTGGCGTTCATGCGCCCTCCAGTTCATGCGGGAAGTAGCGGATCACGCAATCGAAGGGATTCGGCGCCGCCTGCCCCAGGCCGCAGATCGAGGCATCGCGCATCACCTGGGACAGTTCGCCCAGCAATGGCGTATCCCAGCGTGGCTGGTCCATCAGCGCCAGCGCCTTGGCGGTGCCGCTGCGGCAGGGCGTGCACTGGCCGCAGGACTCGTGCCTGAAGAAGGCCAGCAGATTGCGCGCCGCCGCCACCGCGCTGTCGTGCTGCGACAGCACGATCACCGCCGCCGAACCGATGAAGCAGCCGTAGGCTTGCAGGGTGTCGAAGTCGAGCGGGATCGCATTCATCGAGGCCGGCAGGATGCCGCCCGAGGCACCACCCGGCAGGTAGGCATACAGGCGGTGCCCTTCCAGCATGCCGCCGCAATACTCGTCGATCAGCTCCTGTACCGTGATGCCGGCCGGGGCAAGCTTGACGCCCGGCTCGCGCACCCGCCCCGAGACCGAGAACGAGCGCAGCCCCTGCCGCCCGTTGCGCCCTTGCCCCGCGAACCAGGCCGCGCCGTTCTCGAGGATGGCGCGCACCCAGTACAGCGTCTCGAAGTTGTGGACCAGGGTCGGCCGGTCGAACAGCCCCTGCTGGGCCACGTAGGGAGGACGCAGGCGCGGCATGCCGCGCTTGCCTTCGATCGATTCGATCATCGCCGACTCTTCGCCGCAGATGTAGGCGCCGGCGCCGCGGCGCACATGCACCTGCGGCAGTCCCTCGCCCGGCGGCGCCGCGAACAGGCGCTTCAGTTCATGGTCGAGGATGGCGCGGCAGCCGTGGTATTCGTCGCGCAGGTAGATGTAGACCGCCTCGACGCCGGCCGCCCAGGCCGCCACCAGCATGCCCTCCAGGAAGCGGTGCGGGTCGCGTTCGAGATAGTACCGGTCCTTGAAGGTGCCGGGCTCGCCTTCATCGAGGTTCACGGCCATCAGGCGCGGGCCGGGCTGCTCGCGCACCAGGCGCCACTTGCGCCCGGCCGGAAAGCCCGCGCCGCCCAGGCCGCGCAGGCCGGAGGCCTCCATCTCCCTGAGGACATCGTCGACCTGGCGCCGGCCCGCCATGCAGTCGGCCAGCAGGCGGTAGCCGCCCGCTTCGCGATAGTCCTGGTACGCCAGCCAGGGCTCGGGCTGGTGCCGCACTTGTCCCGTGGCGACCTTCCCCAGCACCGCGTCGAGCGTCGCCTGCGGCACCGGGTGCTGGCCGACCACGGCCGCGGGCGCCTGTTCGCAGCGGCCGATGCAGGGCGTCGGGAGCACGCGTACTTCGGCGCCGAGCAGCGCCGGCAGGCGCGCCAGCAACTCGTTCGAGCCCGCCATCGCGCAGGACAGGCTGTCGCACACGCGCACCGTCAATGCGGGCGGGGCAGCCTCGCCCTCGCGCAGCACGTCGAAGTGGTGATAGAAGGTGGCGACCTCGAAGACCTCGGCCTGGGCCATGCGCAGCTCCTGCGCCAGCGCGGCCAGGTGGGCGGCCGGCAGCGCCTTCAGGCCGTCCTGCAGCAGGTGCAGGCATTCGATGAGCAGGTCGCGGCGGCGCGGCATGCCGCCAAGGAACGCCTGCACCTCGCGCAAGGCCTGCGGGTCGACCTGGCGGCCCTTGGGCGCCTCGCGCTTGCGCTGGCGGCTGGCGCCCCCGCTGTCGCCAATGCGGGCGATCGGAATGATGGGGTGGTTCATGTGGACATCCCTGTTGTGGTCCGGATCTGTCGCCGGTTGCAATGAGTATAAACCCGGCGGCGCACGGTGGAACGCTTGCCTGGCGTGCGCGGCAGGGGTATAAAGCCGCCCATGATCGATCCAGCCGCCCTGCCCTCCCGTATTTCCGACATCGTCCGCATCCAGGCCGCACGGTCACCGCAAGCCCCGGCGCTCGCCGAAGGCGGACAGCTGTGGACTTATGCCGAACTGGAGCGCGAAACGGATCGCTACGCCGGCCTGCTGCGCGCGCTGGGCGTACGCCCCGGCGACCGCGTCATGCTGGTGAGCGAGAACTGCATGGCCCAGGTGGCCCTGCTGTTCGCCATCGCCAGCCTCGACGCCTGGAGCGTGAACGTCAATGCCCGCCTGAGCGGGGGCGAACTGGCCGCGATCCGCGCCCACAGCACGCCGCGCCGGGTACTCTACACCACGGCGGCATCGAACGATGCGCTGGCCCATGCCAGGTGCGACGGCGCGGCGGCATGCGGCGAGCTGATGGCCGGGCCGCTCGACCCCGCCGCCCTGCCGGAGCCGGTGTCTCCCGGCGGCGCCCAGGTGGCGGCGCTGGTCTATACCACCGGCACCACCGGCCAGCCCAAGGGCGTCATGCTGACCCATGCCAACCTGCTGTTCGTCGCCGCCACCTCGAGCCTGCTGCGCGGCCTGCAGCCTTCCGACCATGCCAGCGGCGTGCTGCCGATCTCGCACGTGTATGGCCTCAGCTCGGTCATGCTCGGCACGCTGTACGCGGGCGCCTGCCTGCACCTGATGCCGCGTTTTTCCGCCGAGGCGCTGCTGGCGCAGATCCGTGCCGGCGAGCTGAGCATCGTGCAGGGTGTCCCGGCCATGTATGCGCGCCTGCTGGCGCTCGCCGGGGGCGAACCGGTCCGGTCGCGCCTGCGCTTCTGCTACGCCGGCGGCTCGCCGCTGGACCCGGCCCTCAAGCGCGAGGTCGAACGCGTGTTCGGGCTGCCCCTGCACAACGGCTACGGCCTGACCGAGAGCGGCCCGACCGTCTCGCAAACGCGCCTGGACGCCCCGCGCGGCGACAGCTCGGTGGGCCATCCGATTCCCGGGGTCGAGGTGCGCATCATGGAAGCGACGGGCGAGCTGTGGGTGCGCGGGCCGAACGTGATGACGGGCTACTACCGTGATCCGGCGCAGACCAGCGCCACCCTGCGACCCGGCGGCTGGCTGGCCACCGGCGACGTCGCGACCCGGGGCGAGGACGGCGCGCTCTTCATTGCCGGGCGCCTGAAGGAACTCATCATCCGCTCGGGTTTCAATGTCTATCCACTGGAAGTGGAGACGGCGCTCAACAGCCACCCGGCCGTGCTGCAGTCGGCGGTGGTCGGCCGGCCGCTTGCCGGCGGCGAGGAAGAGGTGGTGGCCTTCGTGGAGAAAGCGGAGGAAGTCGATGCGGCCGCGCTGCAGGACTGGCTGCGCGCGCGCCTGGCGCCCTACAAGCGGCCGTCGCGCATCGTGTTCATGGATGTGCTGCCGGCAGCGCCGAGCGGCAAGATATTGAAGAGCCGGCTAACCGTATAAGCTCAACGGCGCCGCTTCTTCCAGTTGTAATCCGGCCCCGTCACGTCCACGCCCGGATGGCCGACCAGATCCGGATGCTCGGACGACATCGTGATGAAGCGCACGCCCTCCCCCTCGCGCTGGCGCGTGCGCAGCACTTCCATGTACTGCATCGCCTCCACCATGGCCGTGGTCTCGAACAGTTTCTGGTGCGGCGTGCATTTGTCGGCTTCGACGATTGTCCAGTACACCATGTACATCATGATCTCCTTGTATGCGCATATTGTCGCCGCTCCAGGCTCCATGCGGCGCACTGGTCGCTACGTTTTGATGCCTCCAGAAATTTCCAGTTAGCAGAAGTTAGAGTCCGAAACGCGTATTTTTCCCACAAATGTAGGACTGGTCCGAAATGTCCTTTTTATGTGGGCTAGTTCACACAACTCGTCGCATGCGGCCATTAGGCTTTAGGCTGTCTTCACAAACAGCGGGTCATAACATGAACATACCGATGGTTTCCCAGCCGGACCACACCCCTGATCTCGAGCTCTGGGGAGGGCTCGAATGCACGGTCAACCGCGTGCGCGACAATTACTTCAGCCAGATGGAGCGCAACGGCCACGCCGAGCGCCTGCAGGACATCGACCGTTTTGCCTCCTTGGGCATCAAGGCCATCCGCTATCCGGTGCTGTGGGAGCGCACCGCGCCCGATGGCATCGAGTCCGCCGACTGGTCATGGTCCGACGAACGCCTGCCGGCCCTGCAGCAGCTGGGCGTCACGCCCATCGTCGGCCTCCTTCACCATGGCAGCGGACCACGCGACACCAGCCTGGTCGATCCCGCCTTCCCCGAAAAGCTCGCCGAGTACGCCGGCGCGGTAGCCCGTCGCTACCCCTGGGCCGAGTACTACACCCCGGTCAACGAACCTTTGACCACGGCGCGCTTTTCCGGTCTGGCAGGCGTCTGGTACCCGCACGGCAGTGATGAATCCACCTTCATCCGCGCCCTGATCAACGAGTGCCGCGCCACCGTGCTGGCGATGCGCGCGATCCGCGAAGTCAACCCGGACGCCAAGCTGGTCGCGACCGACGACCTGTCCAAGACCTACGGCACGCCAGAGATGCAGGAAGTGGTCAGCTTCTTCAACGAACGCCGCTGGCTGGGCTGGGACCTGCTGTGCGGGAAGGTCGACCAACACCACGCGCTGTGGAACTACCTGCTGGAGTCGAACGCCACCGCGGAAGAGCTGCTCTGGTTCCGCGACAACCCCTGCCCGCCCGACATCATCGGCGTCAACTACTATGCTACCAGCGAGCGCTGGCTCGACCACCGTCCGGAGCGCTATCCGGAGAACCGGCGCCATGTCTACCGCGGCATCCCGCACGCCGACATCGAGACGCCGCGCGCGCTGGCCACGCCGACGCCGGGCATCGGACCGCTGTTGATGGAAACCTGGGAACGCTACGGCCTGCCGATCGCCATCACCGAAGCGCACATCGACGCCAACCGCGAAGACCAGATGCGCTGGCTGCTCGAGATCTGGAACGCGGCGCGCAGCGCCCGCCAGCAGGGCGCCGACGTGCGCGCGGTGACGGTCTGGGCCCTCCTCGGCTCCTACGACTGGAACTGCCTGGTCACCGAGTGCCGCGGCTACTACGAACCGGGCCCGTTCGACGTGCGCGGCGGCGAACCGCGCCCGACCGCCGTCGCCACCCTGATGCGCGAACTGTCCAGCGGACGTCCGCTGACCAACCCGGTGCTGCAGGGCGAAGGCTGGTGGCGCCGCCCGGGCCGCTTCTTCTGCAAGCCGGTGGCGACCCGCACCGCCGTGGCCGACATCGCGATCCGCAGCCAGTTCAAGTCGAACGTGGTGCAGCCGATCCTGATCACCGGCGCCACCGGCACCCTAGGCTCTGCCTACGCGCGCATCTGCAAGAACCGCAACCTGGCCTTCCACGTGCTGACGCGCCAGGAGATGGACATCACCGATCCGGCCTCGGTAGAGGCGGCGATCCAGCGCTACAAGCCGTGGGCGATCATCAATGCGGGCGGCTACGTGCGCGTGGATGAGGCCGAGGGCGATTCCGAACGCTGCATGCGCGAGAACACGCTGGGCGCGACGATCCTGGCGCTGGCCTGCATCCGCCACCAGCTGCGCTTCATGACCTTCTCCACCGACCTGGTCTTCGACGGCACCAAGGGCGCGCCCTATGTCGAGTCGGACGCCCTCAATCCGCTCGGCGTGTACGGCCGCAGCAAGATGGAGGCCGAGCAGCGCGTGCTGGACGCCGACCCGCAGGCCCTGGTGATCCGCACCAGCGCCTTCTTCGGGCCCTGGGACCGGCACAACTTCGTCACGCATGCACTCAATGCGCTCGAAGCCGGCCAGCCCTTCCAGGCCGCGGGCGACATGGTGGTCTCGCCGACCTACGTGCCGGACCTGGTCAACGTCTCGCTCGACCTCCTGATCGACCGCGAACGCGGCGTCTGGCACCTGACCAATGCCGAGGCGCTCACCTGGGCCGAACTGGCCAAGCGCGCCTGCGAAGCGGCGGGCGTGGATCACGCCAGGCTGGAAGTGGTGTCGAGCGAGGCCTGCGGGCACCTGGCGCGCCGGCCGGAATACAGCGCCCTGTCGAGCGAGCGGGCCATGATGCTGCCGTCGCTGGACGATGCGCTGCGCCGGTACGTGGAAGCGGTGCAGGACCGGGCGCATGGGCGCGATGCGGAAGTGCCGGGGGAAGCGGCGCATTACGCCAGCTGAGGTTTTAACGTCAAAAACAACTTGGGTCCCGGCCTTCGCCGGGACCCAATTTTGTATGCGTTACCAGTAGCTTACGAACTCGCCTCGTCCGCCGCCACGAACTGCAGGCGGTACAGATTCGCATACATCCCATTCGCATCGAGCAGTTCCGCATGCGTCCCCTGCTCGACGATGCGGCCGTGTTCCATCACCACGATCCGGTCGGCGCGCTCGATGGTCGACAGCCGGTGCGCGATCACGATCGTGGTGCGTCCCGACATCAAGGTCTCCAGCGCCGCCTGCACCGCGCGCTCGGACTCGTTGTCGAGCGCCGAGGTGGCTTCGTCCAGGATCAGGATCGGCGCATCCTTGTAGATTGCGCGCGCGATCGCCACGCGCTGGCGCTGGCCGCCCGACAGGCGCATGCCGTTCTCGCCGATGCGCGTCTCCACGCCGTCTTCCAGCTTGGCCACCACGTCCGTCAGGTGCGCGGCCCTGACCGCCGCCGCCAGGCGTTCGTAGTCGATCTTCTCCGCGCCGTAGGCGATGTTGGCCGCCAGCGTGTCGTCGAACAGCACCACGTTCTGGCTCACCATCGCCAGCTGCGCGCGCAGGCTGGCCAGTTTGATGTCCGGGTAAGGCACGCCGTCGAGCAGCAGGCGCCCGCCTTCCGGATCGTAGAAACGCGTCACCAGGTTGACGAAAGTGGACTTGCCGCCGCCCGACACGCCCACCAGCGCCACCGTCTGGCCCGGCTGCACGTCCAGCGTGACCTCGCTCAGGGCCGGGCTGGCCGCGTTCGGATAGCGAAACGAGACGTTCTCGAAACGCAGGTGGCCTCTCGCCCGGCCCAGCTCCTGCGTGCCGGTATCGCGCTCGGCCGGGGAGTCGATCAGGCCGAACACCGTCTCGGCCGCCGCAATCCCGCGCTGCATCGGGCCGTTGACCTCGGCCAGCGACTTCATGGGCGTCAGCAGCATCAGCATCATGGTCACGAACTGGACGAACTCGCCCTGGGTCATGTTGGCCTGGATCGCCAGCACCACCACCAGCGACAGCGCCATCGAGGTGGCGATCTGGGTCACCGGGGTGGTGGCCGCAAACGCGACCGTCATGCGCTGCGAGAAGCCGCGCAGCGCCTCGCTGCGCGCATGGAAGCGCGTGCGCTCGTAGCGCTCGCCCGAGAACACCCGGATCACCTGGTGGCCGCGCGTGGCTTCTTCCACCACCTGGGTCAGCTCGGCCGTCACGCGCAGGTTCTCGCGGTTCAGGCGGCGCAGGCGGCCGGTGGTGGTGCGCACGATCACGGCGGTCAGCGGGATCACGATGATCGCCACCAGGGTCAGCTTCCAGTTCAGGTAGAGCAGCGTGCCGAGCAGGCCGATCACGACCAGGGTATCGCGCACGCAGGCCACGAACACCGACTGCAGCATGTCCACCACCTGGCGCACCTCGTTCACCACGACATTGATGATCTTGCCGGTCGACTCTTCATGGAAGCGCGCCACCGGCAGCCTGAGCACGCGGTCGAACACCATCGCGCGCAGGTCGTTCAGCACGCGGCTGGTGACCCAGTTGTTCAGGTAGGCGGTCGAGAAGGTGCCGATGCCGCGCAGGATGAAGATCGACACCAGCACGCCGGGAATCCACCACAGGCTGAACGGCACCTTCTCCTCGAAGCCGAGGTCGATCAAGAGCTGCAGGGCCTTGCCGAGCAGCGGCTGGGTGGCGGCGGTGAGCGCCATCGACAGCAGCGCCAGCCAGGCCCGCGTCTGGTAGGGCTTGACCACCGCCAGCAGGCGTTTGATGATGACCTTGTTTTCCAATTTATTGTCCACGTTGTGTTTCCATACCGGCCTGCGCGTCGGCTTTCGCGGTCAGGCAGAAGCCCATCAGGAGAGCCACCATGAGCACGTAGAACATGGTGCCCTTCAAGGACCAGAAGATGACTTCGGTGAGGCCGAAGCCGAAATAAGCGAGCACCACCAGCATGCCCGCCAGGGCCGGCGCGAACTGGGGCATCCCGCGGCGCGAGCCGCCTCCGATGGCGCGCGCGAAGAACGCGAAAGGCGCGGCCAGGATGCCGGCATACGCGAGCAGCCCGAACACGCCGCCGGTCGCCTGCGCCTGCAGGATATCGTTGTGCAGGTGGTGGCCGAACTCGAGGATCACGTCCTGGACCTTGCCCTGCTGCGCCAGCTCGCGCAGCCCGGCGCGTACGCCCTCGGGGGTACGCCCGAACCAGGGTTCTTCCGCGATCAGGTAGCGGGCGCCCTTCCATAGCTCGAGGCGGATGCCGACGTTCGAGAAGGCGCTGCCGCCGTCGAGCCATATCTGGACGTCGTGCATGCCCTGGTCCATCCGTTCCTGCACGCCGAAGGCGGGAATGAAGAAGGTCGAGGCGAACAGCGCGAAGCTGCCGACCAGCAGCAGGCGCACGCGCCGGCTCTGCAGCAGGCGCGCGTAGGTCAGGAACAGGATGGCCGCCAGCACCAGCGCGATCCAGCCGCCGCGGGTGCCGCTGATGACCGTCGCGCCCAGGCCCGCCAGTGCGCCGAGCGCCGGGAAGATCGCCTTGCGGGTGCTGTGGCGGTAGTCGATGGCGGCCGCCAGCGCCACCAGCGCCAGGCACAAGGCGATGTCGCCGAAGGTGATCGAATTGAGCCAGCCGCCCGGGCGGTAGATATCGAGCACGAAGCGCTGCCAGGCGATGAAAGGCAGCGCGCCCAGGGCGCCGAGGATCACGCCCCACCACAGCCAGGCGCGCGCGGGACGCGCCAGCACCACCAGCATGAGGGCGCTGAATCCCAGGAGCATGCGCGAGGGCTTGTCGAGGTAGCTCCAGTCGGCCTCGGGACGCGCCAGCACGAAGGCCAGCGCCAACAGAAAGTAATAGCCGAAGGCCGCCAGCACCCAGCGGATTTCGCGCCAATGCGGCGCCATCGCCGCCCAGGCCTTGCGCGGCACGCACAGCAGCGCAAGCACGAAGACGAGACTGGAAAAGCCGATGCCGGACGGGGTGATGAGGCTGAGGAAAGGGAACAGGAAAACCAGGAAGCCGATCCAACGCTGCATCGGCACCCCGATTTTCGTCTGATTATTGTTCATTCATGTTCTTGTGGGATACTCTTGCCAAGCTTGAGCACGTGTTAATTGGACTTCCATGCAGCAAACCCCGACCATCTCTGTCGTGATCACCACATACAACCGCCCGGACGCACTCGCAGCGGTCGTGGAGGCCTGTTTCATGCAGGATGACAAGAATTTTGAAATCATTATCGCTGATGACGGCTCGACTGCCAACACGCGGGACACCGTCGCCGACCTGGCAGCGCGCTCGCCCGTGCCGCTCAAGCACGTGTGGCAGCCGGACCAGGGCTTTCGCGCCGCGATGGCGCGCAACCGCGGCACGCTGGCGGCAACCGGCAACTATATCATCTTCCTGGACGGCGACTGCGTGCCGCAGCGCGACTTCATCCGGCGCCACCGGCAGCTGGCGCGGCCGGGCTTCCTGGTCGCCGGCAGCCGCATCCTCCTGAGCCAGGCGCTGACCGAACGCGTCCTGCGCGAACGCATCGACGTGGCCGGCATGTCCCTGCTGGACCGCCTGCGCTGCCGCCTGCGCGGCGACATGAACAAGGTGCTGCAGACGATGCTGCGCTGGCCCGACCTCGGCCGGGTACGGCGCCGGTTCAGCTGGCGCCGCATCAAGAGCTGCAACCTGGCCGTCTGGCGCGCGGACCTGGAGCAGGTCAACGGTTTCGACGAGAGTTTCGTGGGCTGGGGCCACGAGGATGCCGACCTGGTGCTGCGCCTGTTCCATGCCGGCGTGCTGCGCAAGGACGGCGCCCTGGCCACCGAGGTGCTGCACCTGTGGCACCGGGAAGCGAAGCGCGACGAGGAATCGAGCAACCGCAAGGTGGTGCTGGAGCGGGCTGCGACCAGGACGGTCCAGGCGGTGCGCGGACTGCGCGAGCACCGGGAGCCCGCGTCCCGGGCATGAGAGCGGCCCTCGTCAGGCACCCATGCTATCTACTGCAGCCGCCGGGACGGCGAGCGCACTGCGGCGCATGCGCATTTCGGCGATCGTGAGCGCATAGGCCGCGACGACCACCGCCGCCGATGCGCTGACGGAGTGGGCGGGAAACGCAAACCAGACCGCGACCAGGCCGGCCGAGCGCAGGATCGCATGGCGATAGCCGAGTGGATGGCCGATGATCCAGGAATAGACCATCCAGTGCAGCCCGAGTGCGATGCCGAGACTGAGCGGGACGAACTCGGGTGCCCGCATCAGCAGAGGAATGTGTACTGCCCACAGCAGGTTGACCATCAGGACGCAGACGCCCATCAACTTGGCCAGCGGATTGGCATTTTCCAGCAACTGTTCACCACGCAGCCTGGCAATCGCCATCGCGAGCGGAAAGATCGCACCGGTCGCGAACACCAGCGCCAGGATGGCGGCCTTCGGCGGCAGGAGTATTCCCAGGACGCCGACAATGCACCAGACCAGCATGCCGGCGATCGGCAAGGACATGGAGCCCTTGGAGCGCTCGTCGAAATCCGCGCGAAGTTGAGTCAGTGTCTGCATGGCCAAGGTCCCCATCATATTGTTGTACATACATGAAAATGTAGCATAACCAATGTCCGCGTGATACGCGTGGCGCGAGGACGCAGATGCTGCGTCGAATGCCGCGCATGCGCTGTCGAAATCCACCAATGTTTGCAGGAGTCGTTATCGGCCACGTACGCTGCCCGACCAAGAAAAAGTTACCTACCGAAACAAATGCATGGATCGTTCAATATATTCTGTGCATAAAAGATACAGTTGGTTCCATTGCGCAATAAACCTCGATAGAATCCGATCTGCATTCACATTGAGCCATACCACCGAGTCCGCCAAGCGACTCCGGCATCCTTTTCTCTCTCCCGCTTAATACCCATGACGACCGCCACTTCCAAAGACATCGTGTTTATCGACGCCTCCATCGCCAATGGAGATGCCCTTCTCGACCGCTTGCCAGTCGATTCCCAAGTTGTCTGGCTTGATGCAGATCTGGATGGGCTGTCGCAAATCGCCGCGGCGCTGGCGGCGCACGATGGCGTCACCGGGGTCCATATCATCAGTCACGGCAGCGCTGGCATGCTGCAACTCGGTTCCGCCGCGATCGGCTTGAACAGCTTCGACAGCCATGCAGCCGATTTCGCCGCCATTCGTGCAGCCCTGGCGCCAGGCGCGGACCTGCTGCTCTACGGGTGTGACGTCGCTGCCGGTCCAAGCGGTCAGGCTTTCATACACACCCTTGCCGCTGCAACCGGCGCCGACGTCGCCGCATCGACCGGGCTGACCGGCGCCGCCGCCATGGGGGGTGACTGGGTGCTGGAAGCGAGCACCGGCGCCATCGAGACTGCCGCCATCGTTGCAAGCGCAATGCACGGTACGCTGGCTGCGCCCGTGATCAACAACCTGGATGCGGAGGTCACCTATACCGAGGGCGGCGCTCCCGTCGTCATCGACAGCAACATGACGCTCGGCGGCGGCAGTGCCTACGGCGGCGGCTATGTGCGCTATGCCCTGAACGCGTCGAATAGCGCCGACCTGCTTGCCCTGAACAGCGCGGCCAACCCCAACGCGTCCGGTGCCGTCAGCGTCGATGCCGGCACCGTCTACCTCGGCAATGGCAGCGGAAAGGAAGCGATCGGCTCGATCGATGCCACGCTCAATGGCCAGAATGGCAAAGCACTGCAGATCAACTTCTCGGCAAACTTCACGAACCCGAGCTTCGAATCGAATGGCGGCAGCGTCACCGGCTGGACCATCGGCACGGAGTGGGTCAACCTGGGCACCACCAAGATCGGCGGCTTCACCTCGCCTGAAGATCCCACCCATGCGCCGAATTCGGGTGGAGACAACGAGAAGCCGGCCAGTGCGTCCTTCAATTCCCAGCTGGCCCCCGGCGGCTCGGATGCCTCCAGCGGCGGCGGCAGCTATTCGCTGCGCCTGTACAGCAGCATGACCACCGCCCAGGGCTACGACGTCGTCCACGGTCCGTACGCGATGTCCAACGCCTTCCAGGCCTCCCAGGGGGACGTCCTGTACTTCGACTGGAAGGCGGCAGGCGGCTCGGACGCCTTCGACGCCTTCGGCTACCTGCTGAACGCGGACACCGGCACCGCCACCATCGTGCTGAACCGCACCGGCACGAGCGCGAGCGAGAGCACGCCCTGGACCACCGCCAGCGTGACCGTGCCAGGCAACGGAAACTACCGTTTCGTCTTCGTGTCGGGCACCTGGGATGCGACGGGCGGCAAGGCCGCCGGCGGCTCCTTGTACATCGACAATTTCAAGGTGTTCGGCAACAAGGTCAACGATGCCGTGGCGACCTCCATCGCCCAGCAGATCACCTACCGCAACAGCGCCGAGGACGCGCCTGCCAGCCGCGAGCTGACGGTTACCGTGGCCGACGGCAACGGCGCCACCAGCAGCGCGAAGACGGCCCTCAAGGTCGCCGGTGTGAATGACGCACCGATCCTGACCGGCGGAGCCTTCCTGCCCGGCGTGCTGGAAGATGCGTCCAATCCCGTCGGCGCCACCGTCCGCAGCCTGTTCGGCAACAAGTTCACCGATCCCGATAACGCCTACAGCCCGACCGACAGCCTGGCGGGCATCGTCGTCGTCGGCGACGCCTCGACCCCAGCCCAGGGCAACTGGCAATACAGCACCGACAACGGCGCCAGCTGGCACGACATCGGCGCGGTCAGCGCCAGCAATGGCCTGCTGCTCGATGCGAACGCCAAACTCCGCTTCATGCCCGCCGCCGACTATCCGAGCGGCGCGGCGGCCCATGGCGCCGCGGCCAGCCCGGGCGCACTCCACGTGCACGCCGTCGACAGTTCCCATACCGGCGGCTACGCCAGCGGCGTGGTCCGCAAGTACTTCGACACCACGAGCGATGGCGGCAGCTCGGCGGTCTCGGCCGTCGGCGTCAACCTGACGACGACGGTCACGGAAGTCAACGACGCGCCGCGCTTCACGCCGGCCACGCTCGCGACGCCGAACGGCAGCATTGCCGACACCGCCGCCAACGACAGCGCGGGCGGCCTGGGCGGCGCCGGCACCGGACTGTCGGGAAGGCTGGAAGCCAGCGATCCTGAGCGCGACGGATTCAGCTTCGGCGTGCGCGGCGGCGTGGATGACGGTGCGGGCCACGTCGTGCGCACCGGCCTGTACGGCACGCTGAGCGTCGACAAGGCCAGCGGCGCCTGGACCTACACCCCGAACCCGGTGGCGATCAACGCGGTGCCGGCCGGCGCCCGTACGGTCGACAGTTTCGAATTCAAGGTCACCGACGCGCTCGGCGCCTCGTCGGTGATGCCCTATAGCGTGGACATCGCGGGGATGAACGACAAGCCGGAAGCGCACGGCGGCAGCTTGCCGGACCTGACCGCCGCCACCAGCAACTGGGCCTACCAGCTGCCCTCGACCGCCTTCACGGACGCCGAAGGCTCGGGCCTGACCTACACGGCGACCCTTGCCGACGGCACCCCTCTGCCGGCCGGGATCGCATTCGACGCGCAGGCGCGCACCTTCACCACCACGGGCGCGGCGCCGGGCGCCTATGTCATCAGGGTCAAGGCCGACGACACGGCCGCCGCCGTCGAACACGACTTCACGCTGACGGTCGCGAACAGTGCGCCGATACTGAACAAGCCGCTCGGCCCGCAGGTGGTGGCCGCGAATGCCCCCTGGTCCATCCAGATACCGGCCAACATGTTCGTCGATCCGGACAACGATCCGCTCAGCTACAGCGTGTGGATGGACGGCACGGAGATCACGGCATCCGGCGCGAAGATCGGCTTCGACCCGGCCAGCGGCATCCTGTCGGGCGACGGTTCGCCATTGGCCGGCCGGATCATCGAAGTGCGTGCCAGCGACGGCGCCGCCATCGCCACGGCCGACTTCCAGCTCAAGCTGGGGACCGGGACTGGCACCGCTCCGGCGGCCGGAACCGCGATCCCGAGCCAGACGTGGACCGGCGCCGGCGACAAGATGTTCCAGGTTCCCGCCAATGCCTTCGATATCGGCGACGGTCCGGGCGTGCCGCAGCACTATGCCGCCACGCTTGCGGACGGCAGCGCGCTGCCGGGGTGGCTGACGTTCGACGCGGCCACCGGCACCTTCTCGGGCAATCCGCCGGCCGACGCCGCCGGCACGCTCGCACTGAAGCTCGTCTCGGTCTACGACGGCGTGGAACGCGCCGCCCGGAGCTTCGATCTGAACATCTTCGATCCCAACGATGCGCCGGCGCTGAGCGCCGCCGCGGCGCTGGCGGACCAGACCCATGCCACGCCGACCAACTGGAGCCTGAACGTCGGCACGCTGTTTACGGACGCGGACGGCGACGACAGCGCCATCGTCTACAGCGCCAGGCTGGCCAACGGCGATCCGCTCCCTTCCTGGCTGAGCTTCGACCCGGTTGCCAAGAGCTTCAGCGGCATCCCGACCGGGGGAGCGGCCTACCTGAACATCGTGGTCAGCGGTACCGATGCCGGCGGCAAGAGCGGCTCGACCAGCTTCACGCTCAACCTGCAGGACATCACCGACAGCAGCACCGTCGGCACCAACGACACCAACACCGTCGGCACGGTGTCCGTTACCGACCTCAACGGCAACACCCTGCTGCAGGGAGACACCCTGCGTGCCGCGGTCACCGACGCCAACGGCCTGCGCGGCGCCGTCACCTACCAGTGGCAGTCCTCCACCGACGGCAACACATGGACCGACATCGCCAACGCGAACGCAGCGGACTTCACGCTGGGCCAGGCCCAGGTCAACCAGCAGGTGCGTGTCCAGGCCTTCTACCTGGACGCCGGCGGCGTGGCGGAAAGCCCGGTCGCGAACGCGCTGGGCCCGGTCATCAACGTCAACGACGCCGGTGTGCTCAACTTCAGCGGCGCGCTCTCGGTGGGAAGCGAACTGCGCGCCAACCTGTCTGACATCGACGGCCTGGCCGGCGCGGAGCCGAGCTACCAGTGGGAGACCTCGAGCGACAATGTCAGCTGGACCGCGATTGCCGGCGCCACCTACGGCAGCTACACCATCGTGGATGACGACGGCGGCAAGTACATCCGGGTGCGCGCCACCTATACCGACGACCTGAACAGCACCGAGACCGCCGTTGCCAACGGCGGCCGGATCAACATCGGCACGGTTGCACCGGTCGCTTCCGATGTCTCCGTCGGCGCGACCGAACGAGGCGGCCAGAACAATGCTACCGGCGGCAACGACCCGAGCGGCAACCTGCTGGCCGCGGTGACCGATGCCAATGCCGGGGACACCAAGGCCATCCAGTCGCTGCGCGCCGGCGCCGCCGAGGGCCTGGGCGCGGACGCCGAGGACGGCGGCGCTACCCTGACCATTCGCGGAAAGTATGGCTCGCTCGTCGTGAACAAGGCGACCGGCGCGTACACCTACACGGTCGAGCAGGGCAATCCCGATGTGGAGGCGCTGAACCTCGGCAGCTCGCTCGCCGACAGCTTCAACTACACCGTGGTCGACGGCAGTGGCCTGACCGACACCGCGGTGCTGACGGTGAGCGTGAACGGCGCCAACGACGCGCCGACCGTGAACGCGTCCCCGAGCGTCACCGTGCTGGAAGACATGGCGGCGAACATCGACCTGTCGAGCATCGTCATCAATGATATCGACGGCGGCAGCAGCTTCAGCTTCAAGCTGGTGGCGAGCCAGGGAACGCTGGCCGCAGCCAGCGCAGGCAACGTGAGCGTTTCCGGAAGCGGAACCGGCACACTGATCCTTACCGGCAGCCGCGCCGATGTCAACGCTTTCCTGGCGGCGGCGGATGCGATCCGGTACACCGGGGCGCTCGACGATAATGGCAATCCAGGCGCAAGCATCGGACTGTTCGCCAACGATGGCGGCGGCGAGGTCAAGGTCAGCGAGGCCAGCGTGGCGATCGGCGCGGTGAACGACGCACCGGCGGGCACCGATGGCGCCGTCACGATTCTGGAAGACACGGCCCATGCCATCCGGGCCGCCGATTTCGGCTTCACCGACCCGAAAGACGCCGTGTCCGGTACGGCCAACAAGCTGGCGGCGGTCATCATCACGTCGCTGCCGCTCAAGGGCAGCCTGGAGCTCGACGGCCTTGCCGTCACGGCCGGCCAGACCATCTCCGTGGCGGACATCGATGCCGGCAAACTGGTATTCACGCCGGCGGCGAACGCCAACGGCACCGCCTATGCCAGCTTCGGCTTCCAGGTCCAGGACGACGGCGGCACCGCCGATGGCGGCGCCGACACCGACGCCAGCGCCAACACCCTGACCGTCCATGTCACGCCGGTCAACGATGCGCCGGTGCTGGTCAATGCCGGCTCCAGCGCTCCGAAGCTGACCACGATTGACGAGAACCAGGTCTCCAGCAACGGCAACCTGATCAGCGATCTGGTCCGCCCGACCGACGGCGGCGGCACGCCGGCGGACGGCGAAGCGAAGAGCTTCTTCACGGACGTGGACTACGTCACGCAGGGCGCCGCCGGCGCGCCGGGCGAGAGCTGGAACGGCGGCGTGGCGATCCACGCCTTGCGTAACGACGGCCCCGCCGACGGCGGCATCTGGCAGTTCTCGACCGATGGCGGCCAGACCTGGAGCGCGGTCGGCGTGGTGGGAGAAGGACAAGCCCTCCTGCTGTCCGCGACCGACAAGATCCGCTTCGTGCCGGATACCGAGAACGGCGCCAATGCAAGCTTCGATTATTACCTGTGGGACGGTTCGAGCGGAACGCACGGACTCAAGGCCAGTGTCGCCGTACGTGGTGGCAGTAGCGCCTTCTCGCTCGACGGCGACCGCGCCGACATCGTCGTCACCCACGTCAACGACGCTCCGCGCATCGACCTGGACGGCACGGCGGCAGGCACCGGCTTCGCCACCAAGTACCTGATCCGCGGCGAGGCGGTCGCGATCGCGGCGTCCGACATGCGTATCACCGACGTCGACAAGCTCGGCCCGGCTCAGCGCGACACGATCACGTCCGCCACCGTGGCGATCACGGACGGCGCCGCCGACAATCTGTTCGGCACGCTCTACGAGACCCTGACGTCTTCGGCCGGCGCCAGCTACCAGGGTAGCCTGGGTCCGATCGCCATTAGCGGCAACGGCAGCGCGGCGCTGACCCTGACCGGCGTCGGCACCTGGGCCGACTACGAGGCGGCGATCAAGAGCATCACCTACCTCAACGCCAATCCCAACGCCTTCCATGGCGTGCGCACGGTTACCGTCAAGGTCTACGACGGCGCGATCACCGATCCTGGCCACTCGCTGGCCGGCACCGCGGTGGCCAGCATCGACAACATCTGGGCGCCGGTCATCGATACCAACGGCGTGGCCGAGGGTGTGATCTACACCACGACCTATACCGAGGACGCCCCGCCGGTGCGTATCGCCAGTGCCGATTCGACCATCACTGACGAGGACAGCCACCTGTCTTCCGTATCGGTCAGCATCAGCAACGTCATGGATGCCGGCCATGAAACGCTGCGCATGTCGGCTGACAGCGTCCTCAGCCTGAGCAAGCTGGGCGTGAATGTCAGCGGCAACGGCACGACGTCGATCACGCTGGCCGGCAATGTCGCGCCGAGCCTGTTCCAGTTGGCATTACGTTCGATCAGCTACGCCAACACGTCGCAACAACCCGACCAGACCCAGCGCGTGATCAAGATCCAGTCGGTCGACATCGACGGCCAGCAAGGCGATCCGGGCTACTCGCACATCAACGTGGTTTCCGTGCAGGATGCGCCTACCGTCGCCAAGGCGCTCCCGGACCTGCCGGGCACCGCCAATGGCGATCCGGGCCATGGCAGCGGTACCAGGGAAACGACGATTCCTGCCGATACCTTCGTGGATGTCGACGGAGATACCCTGACTTACAGCGCCACGCTGGAGGATGGCTCGCCTCTGCCTTCGTGGCTGAGCTTCGACCCGTCGACCCGCAAGCTGAGCGGCAATCCGCCGGCGAGCGCCGATGGCAGCACCTTGACGATCAAGGTGACCGCAACCGATCCGTTCGGTAACAGTGGCTCGGATATCTTCACCTGGAGCTTCAAGGACACGAACGATCTGCCGACGGCAGCGCTTCCGCTGGCCGACCAGACCAAGACCGGCGCTGGTGAACTCAGCTTTGCCCTGCCGCTGGGCAGCTTCACCGACGCCGACGGCGAACAGTTGAGCTATACCGCCAACTTGAGGGATGGTAATGACAGCGCACCGCTGCCTGCCTGGCTGCATTTCGACCCAGTGAGCCGCAGCTTCAGCGGCAACCCGCCGGCCGGTACGACCTCGCCGCTGACCGTGCGCGTGACCGCGACCGACCCGAGCGGCGCCAGCGCCCATGACGACTTCGTCATCACGCTCGGCGGCAACCTGAACGACCTGCCGACCGTGGGCACGCAGCCGCCTTCGCGCAGCTATACGGTGGGCGACTCCGTGAATTTCACGCTGCCCGCGTCGACCTTCGCCGACGGCGACGGCGACACCCTGAGCATCGTGCCAAAGATCGTGAAGGCCGACGGCAGCCTGGGCGATCTCCCCTCGTGGCTGTCGTTCGATCCGCTTACCCGCACCTTCAACGGAAACGCCGGTAGCGCGGTCGACCTGACCATTCGCCTCACCGCCACGGACGGCCATGGCGGCGAGATCAGCACCGACTTCAAGCTGGCCGCGCAGTCGCCGAACACCGCGCCGAGCGCCCCGGTCGATGGCGACAACGACGGCCAGCCCGACGACCAGGAAATCGGCGTCGATACCGATGGCGACGGCATTCCCGACAACCTCGACGACAACGACGACAACGACGGCGTGTTGTCGATCGTGGAAGCGCGCGCGCCGGCGCTGAGTGCGGGTGGCAAGATCGGGGACGGCAACGGTGACGGCATCGCCGATACCCGCCAGGTCAACGTCTCTTCGGCGCCGCTCGTGCGCAAGGATGCGTTCGACGCCAACGGCGGCCCGCTCGATTCCTACGTGACCCTGGTTGCGGACTCGTATGAAGGAAAGGTTCTCCCGACCAGCACCTCCAAACTGCTGAGTCTGCAACAGGTCGATTCGCCGGCCAATTTGCCGGTCGGCATGAACCATCCGCTCGGCATGATCGCGTTCACGTCCAAGGTGGCGAGCGCCGGCGCAACCGAGTCGTTCAGCCTGTACGTCGACAAGTCGCTGAATGTGAACGGCTACTGGAAGGTCGACAAGTTCGGCGATTGGGTCAACCTCGCCAGCGCCGAGTACGGCGGCAAGGTCGTCGTCGAAGGCGATAAGTTGCGCCTGGACTTCAAGATTGCCGATGGCGGCCAGTTCGACGCAGACGGCAAGGCGGACGGCATCATCTCCGATCCGGGCGCGGCCGGCTGGGGCGTCACGACGAAGCACCCGGATGACATCGACAATGACCAGTTCCCCGACCACCTCGAGGGGGCGAACGGACTCGTCGTGGGAACCAAGGACAACGATGTGTTCAGCAGCAGCAAGCTGTTCGTGATGCAGATGTACCGCGACATGCTGTTCCGCGAAGCCGAACCGGAAGGCCTGGCCTTCTGGATGAAGCTGATCGATAACGGCGTGCTCGACCGCGCACAGGTCGCCAACGCATTCCTGCATTCGTCCGAATTCGAAGACATGACGGGCACCGTGGCGCGCCTGTACTTCGGAGCGCTGAAGCGCCTTCCGGACGATGCCGGCCTGAGCACCTGGCTCGATGCGATGAAGGGGGGCATGGACAGTGCCGACGTGGCGGCGGGCTTTGCCGCCAGCACCGAGTTCAATTCGGTGTATGGATCACTCGACAATGCCAGCTACGTGTCCCAGCTGTATCAGGACATCCTGCACCGCGCGGCGACGGAGGCGGAACTGGGCAACTGGACCGCGAAGATGGGCGGCGGCGCCAGCCGGGGCGACGTGCTGCTGGGCGTGACCAATTCGACCGAGAACATTGCGCTCCTGGACGATGCGGTATCGCTGGCGCTGGGATACGCGGGCCTGCTCGGCCGCACCCCGGACCAGGCTGGATTCGACTTCTGGATGGACAAGCTCGACCAGGGCGTCTCGCAGGACGATGTGATTGCGGGCTTCATTGGCGTGCCGGAGTTCCACGACCGTTTCCTGCCTTGATCCAGCAGCGGCCGGGCCCGGGCTGCTTCGGCAGCCGGGCCAGGTGGCAGCCGCCCCGGCCTGGCGGGGCGCATCTGGCGTACTATCTGGATGAAAAGGAAGTTCCAGGAGGAGAAGGCAGGATGCCGGCAATGCATGCCGGCTGTCGACCGTTGGCGGTCCTGAAGCGGGACGCGGGCCGGCCTTCATGGCCCCGGCCCACGCGATGGGGTACGCAGCCCGATCCGGGATCGGGATGCGAATCGAAGCAAGCGCCCGCTTGCCTCAGTACTCCACCGCCACGTCCTTCGCCCCCAGCACCAGTTCCAGCTGCTGCTTGAGCGTGTCCGACGGCGCCACCCGCCAGTCGTCGCCCAGCTGCAGCACCGCTTCCACGCCCTGCGGCTTGATCCGCAGGCTGACCGGCATGCCGTCCTGCATGCGGTGCGGCTGCAGGACCTCGGCCAGCTTGGCGGGATTGAGGTCGCACGGAACGTCCATCTCCAGCTTGAAGCCGTACTGGATGCGCGCCGCCGCGATGTCGTAGACCTTTTCGGCGGTGATGCGCAGGCCGCCGTTGAAGCGGTCTTCCGACACCTTGCCGACCACCAACAGGAATTCGTCTTCCTTGAAGATGTTCTTGTTCTGCTCCAGCAGCTCGCTGTAGATGGTCACCTCGACCACGCCGGTCTTGTCGTCCAGCGCCACGATCAGAATCTTGCCGCGCTGGGTCATCTGGGTGCGCACGCCGGTGATCACGCCGCACAGCATGCGCGGGTCGCGCGACGGTTCCAGGTCCTTCAGCTTGGTCTTGGCGAAGCGCCGCACCTCGGCCGCGTAGGAATCGAACATGTGGCCCGACAGATAGTAGCCGAGCGCGATTTTTTCCTCGGCCAGCTTCTGGCGGTCGGTCCACGGGGTCGCCTTGACGTATTCCGGCGGCGCCACCAGGTCGGAATCGTCACCGCCGAACAGGCTGACCTGGTTGGCGGCGGCGGC
This sequence comes from Massilia sp. UBA6681, assembly GCF_002454935.1. Classification (NCBI taxonomy): domain Bacteria; kingdom Pseudomonadati; phylum Pseudomonadota; class Betaproteobacteria; order Burkholderiales; family Oxalobacteraceae; genus Massilia; species Massilia sp. UBA6681. Next base: position 42,651 of record NZ_DKJX01000054.1, on the reverse strand, counting down.
GGCCTGGCCGGCCGCTTCCATGGCGAAGCCGACCGAAGCCAGCAGGACTGCGCGGTCGACGCCGAAGCCGTCCATGGCGCCGGCGCGGATCAGCGATTCGATGGTGCGGCGGTTGATCTGCTTGCGGTCCACGCGCATGCAGAAGTCGAACAGGTCCTTGAACTTGCCGCCTTCCGTACGGGCGGCGATGATCGCCTCGATCGCGCCCTGCCCCGCGCCCTTCACGCCGCCCAGGCCGTAGCGGATGTTCGAGACCTGCTTGCCGGTCACGGAACGCGGCTGGCCTTCCGGGGTGAAGCGGAAGTGCGACTCGTTGACGTCCGGCGGCAGGATGGTGAGTTTGCAGACGTCGATCGCGTCCTCGACCAGGATCTTGATCTTCTCGGTGTCTTCCATCGCCAGCGACATGTTGGCTGCCATGAACGCGGCGGTGTGGTGCACCTTGAGGTAGGCCGTGTGATAGGACAGTAGCGCGTAAGCGGCCGCGTGCGACTTGTTGAAGCCGTAGCCCGCGAACTTCTCCATCAGGTCGAAGATCTCGTCGGCCTTTTCCTGGCTCAATCCGTCCTTGGCGGCGCCGGCGCGGAAGATGGCGCGGTGCTCGGCCATCTCTTCGGCCTTCTTCTTGCCCATCGCGCGGCGCAGCATGTCCGCGCCGCCCAGCGAGTAGCCGCCGACGATCTGCGCCATCTGCATGACCTGCTCCTGGTAAACCATGATGCCGTAGGTCTCGGACAGAATCGATTCGGTACGCGGATCCGGGTAGTCGAACTTCTCGCCGTGCTTGCGCTTGCAGAAGTCGGGGATCAGGTCCATCGGGCCCGGACGGTACAGCGCGACCAGCGCGATGATGTCCTCGAAACGGTCGGGACGCGCGTCCTTCAGCATGCCCTGCATGCCGCGCGATTCAAGCTGGAAGATCGCGACGGTCTTCGCTTCGGACAGCAATTTATAGGACGGCCGGTCGGTCAGCGGCAGGGTCTCGAGGTTGAAGTCGGCGTCCTGCGGGTCGAGCGCGCGGATGTAGTTCACCGCGCGGTCCAGGATGGTCAAGGTGGTCAGGCCCAGGAAGTCGAACTTCACCAGGCCGACGGCCTCCACGTCGTCCTTGTCGTACTGCGAGACGACGCCGGCGTCGCCGCCCTGGGTGTACAGCGGGCAGAAGTCGGTGAGTTTACCTGGCGCGATCAGCACGCCGCCGGCGTGCATGCCGATGCCGCGGGTGATGCCTTCGACCTGCTGGGCCAGGTCGAGCAGTTGCTTGACCTCTTCCTCGTTCTCGAGGCGTTCCTTGAGCAGCGGTTCCTCTTCGATGGCCTCGGCGATCGAGACCGGTTTGCCCGGCTTGAACGGGATCAGCTTGGAGATGCCGTCGCAGAAGTTGTAGCCGAAGTCGAGCACGCGGCCGACGTCGCGGATCGCGCCCTTGGCCGCCATGGTGCCGAAGGTGGCGATCTGCGAGACCGCGTCGCGGCCGTACAGGTCCTTGACGTGCTGGATCACCAGTTCGCGCTTTTCCTGGCAGAAGTCGATGTCGAAGTCGGGCATCGAGACGCGTTCCGGGTTCAGGAAGCGCTCGAACAGCAGGTTGTACTTGAGCGGATCCAGGTCGGTGATCTTGAGCGCATACGCGACCAGCGAGCCCGCACCCGAGCCGCGGCCCGGGCCGATCGGCACGCCGTTGTTCTTGCCCCACTGGATGAACTCCGCCACGATCAGGAAGTAGCCCGGGAACTTCATCTTGATGATGGTCTGGTTCTCGAACTCGAGGCGCGCCTCGTAGCGCGGGCGTTCCTTCTCGCGCTGTTCCTCGTTCGGATACAGCTGCACCAGGCGCTCTTCCAGGCCCTTTTTCGTCTCGGAGACCAGGAAGTCGTCGATGCTCATCCCGTCCGGGGTCGGGAAGTCCGGCAGCTGGGGTTTGCCCAGCGTCAGGGTGACGTTGCAGCGCTTGGCGATTTCCACCGAGTTGGCGAGCGCGCCCGGCAGGTCGGCGAACAGTTCCGCCATCTCGGCCTGCGACTTGAAGCACATGCTTTCGTTGAAGCGGCGCACGCGCTTGGCGTTGGCCAGCATCTCGCCTTCGGCGATGCAGACGCGCGCCTCGTGGGCGATGAATTCGTCCTTGTTCAGGAACTGCACCGGGTGGGTCGCCACCACCGGCATGCCGAGGCGCCCGGCCAGGGCCACCGAGTGGCGCACGCCCTGCTCCTGGTTGGGCTGGCCGGCGCGCTGGATCTCGATGTAGAAGTGGCCCGGGAACATGCGTGCCCAGCGCTGGGCCGCGCGTTCGGCGCGCTCGATGTCGCCCTGGTCGATGGCCTGGCCGACGTCGCCGAAGCAGGCGCCCGACAGCACGATCAGGGCATTGGACTGGTCCGCCTCCGGCTCCAGCGTCGAGGTGGACGTGGCCAGCGCTTCCAGCCATTCGACGCGGATCTCGGCGCGGCCCTTGTATTGATTGGTGAGCCAGGCCTTCGAGAGCAGGTCGCACAGCTGCAGGTAGCCCGTGCGGTTCTTGGCCAGGATCAGGAGGCGCGACGGCTTGTCGCGGTTCTCGTCGTTGGTGATCCAGGCGTCGACGCCGACGATCGGCTTGATCCCCTTCCCGCGCGCCGCTTTGTAGAAGCGCACCAGGCAGAACATGTTGGCCAGGTCGGTCACGGCCAGCGCCGGCTGCTGGTCCTTCGCGCAGGCCCCGACGATGTCGTCGATGCGCACGAGGCCGTCGACGATGGAGTATTCGGAGTGGACGCGGAGGTGGGTGAAAGTCGGGGAAGTCATTCCGACATTTTACTCCGGCTGGGCTGTCGCTTGAAGTTGTGTGACTGTTCAGTCGTTGCGTTCGAGCATCGTAGGGTGGGCGAGTCCCTCGCCCACGCGGTGATAGCTTGCAGCAAGATCATCCGGCACGATGACGGAGCCGATAACGATCACCGCGTGGGCGGGAAGACCCGCCCACCCTACGCAACCCGCGCAGCTTGCGGATGGCTGGCGCCATAGTTGCGGCGCATGCGCAGGAAGGGTTCCTCGACGATGTGGTAGCTCAGTGTCGACAGCGCCCAGGTGGCGCCATAAGCCACCGCCAGCATGATGGCGGCGTCGACCCAGACAGTGCCGGTCGGCGCCACCAGGCCGATGCGGGCGGCAAAGATGTGCAGCAGTCCCATGTGCAGCAGGTAGAACGAGAAGCTGATCTTGCCGCCCTGGCTCAGCGCGCGTTCGACCGGCGCCGACAGGCGCGGCCCGAAGGAAACCCAGGCCAGGATCAGCGCGGCCCAGCCAAGACTCTCCAGCAGCGACCACCAGATCCAGAACGAGGATTTCGGCGTGGCGCCGAAAGGCGCGAGGCGGTGCATCAGGGCGGTGTCCCACAGCACCAGGGCGACGCTGGCGACCAGCAGCAGCGGGGCGAAACGCGCCAGCGGGGCGCGCCAGCGGGCGTGCAGCATGGCCGCCGCCATGCCGATCAGGAACTGGTCGAAGCGGCCGACCCAGGTGCTGAAATACATCAGCGTGCTGTTGTCGTTGACCGTATAAGCCGCGACCTTGAAGAAGGCCATCAGCACCAGCCAGCCGCCCAGGTAGGCCACGCCGCGTTCGATGCTGAAGCGCGCCAGGAAGGGGAAGACCATGTAGAACAGGAATTCCAGCGAGATGGTCCAGGCGGCGCCGGTGATCACCGTGCCCGAGGTCGGCGCCAGGCCGAGGTTGGAGGCGAACAGGTAGAGCAGGTCCTGGGGCGCGAACTTGTCGCGGCCGATCGAGGTGGCGACCAGGAAGATGACGAGGTAGAGCGGCAGGATGCGCAGCACGCGGTTGCGCAGGAAGTCGCGGTAGACGATCTCGCGCCCGGCCCCGTGCTGGTGCAGGGCGATCTGCATGAACAGGAAGCCCGACAGCGTGAAGAACAGGCCGACGCCGGTGTGCCCTTCCGTGATCAGGGCGGTCCAGGGGCCGGCAAAGCGCACGCCGCCGTTGCCGGCATATTCGAGGTGGAAATGGAACAGGAAAACAAGGGTGGCGGCGAGCCAGCGCAGCTGGTCGATGCGCGGGTTGTACTGGATGTTCAGGGAATGCATGGCAGGGCCGGCTGGCGCGCGGCTTGTTGTTCTAATTCTTCTATTCTAATGTGAAAACCCGAGCCATTCCCTCTGGAATTGCCGCTTCAAGCAGCGGCTGCCTTATAATAGCCGGCTGTCTTCACCAAGTCCCAGCGTCAGCAGCCATGTACGTCAATATCGCCGCCTACAAATTCGTCACCCTCGACAATCTCGAAGAACTGCGCCCGCAATACCAGGCGCTGTGCAACGAACTCGGCCTGAAAGGCACGGTCCTGCTGACGCCGGAAGGCATCAACATGTTCCTGTCGGGTACGCGCGAGCACATCGACCAGTACCTCGCCTGGGTCCGCAGCGACGCTAGATTAGCTGACCTCGAGTGGAAGGAAAGCCTGTCGCTTGAACAGTCGCACAAGCGCATGCTGGTAAAGATCAAGAAGGAAATCATCACGATGCGCATGCCGCTCATCAAGCCGGAACTCGGCCGCGCACCGTCCGTCGATCCGAAGACGCTCAAGCGCTGGCTCGACCAGGGGCACGACGACGAGGGCGTGCCGGTGGTGATGATGGAAACCCGCAATGCCTTCGAGGTCGATGTCGGCACCTTCCAGAACACGCTGGACTACCGCATCGACAAGTTCACGGAGTTTCCCGAAGTGGCCACGCGGCACAAGGATGAGCTGGCCGGCAAGACGGTGGTGACCTTCTGCACCGGCGGCATCCGCTGCGAGAAGGCCGCGATCCACATGAAGGACATCGGCTACGAGCGCGTCTACCAGCTCGACGGCGGCATCCTCAAGTATTTCGAGGAAGTCGGCGGCGAGCACTACCAGGGCGACTGCTTCGTGTTCGACTACCGCACCGCGCTCAACCCCAAGCTCGAGCCGACCGAAACCACCCAATGCTTCGCCTGCCGCGCCGTGGTGACGCCGCGCCAGCAGCTGTCGCCCGAGTATGTGCCGGGCGTGTCCTGCCCGCACTGCGCCGGCAAGGACAAGGGCGCCGCGGCGCCGGCCGGTCAGGAGCCGGCCGCTTCGTAAGACCCGATGGACGCGTGGTCGGCGGGGCCGACCACTCTACGCCCAATCTATGCTCTGCCACGGTAATGCGCTACCTGCGCCATACCGCTTCCACTACCCTGCAAGTTTCACTTCATAATATTTCAAAAAACGTCTTTTTTTGAAATATTATTTCAAACCATGGCCATGCCGTCGAAGTCGAACCCGCTTGGCGACCCGACGATCTTCGCGATGGCGGCGTCGATCTGGCCCGGGTCGGAATACATGGCGCCCGTCTGCAGGTTCTTCACCTGGGCGATGTAGTCGACCGCGATCGCCGTCTTGGCGCCGGTGTAGGCGGCCTTTTCGGCATCGGTATCGATCCGGTTGGTGAACTGGGTCGACACGCCCACCTTGGCATTGAAGGCGATGCGATCGTCACCCTGCGCGCCCGCAGCCACGCCGGTCACCACGTTACCGATGTTCAGCGCACCCGTGCTCAAGGCATTCGCCCAGAAATCAATGCCGGCGGCTTCGCCCGCACGGCCAAACAGGTTCTCGTACACTTCCGCCACCACGGCGCGGTTATTCATGCCGCCATAGGTCGCCTGGTATTCGGCCGAGGTCGAAAACGCCTGGGCGATTTCCTGGTAGCCGTTCGGGTTGGTCGCCAGGTTCTTGGCCCAGAAATCCAGGCCGGCCGGGTCTGCCGGGCGGCTGAAATAGGCGACATACAGTTTCTGCACTTCGTTAATGTAATCAGTTGCCATCACGGCCTCCTCATCAAAATGGTGAGGAAAATATACCGTAATAAAAAGAACAAGGGCGCAATCCACTCATCCGTGCGCACCTAATTTCTTCAAGAAAATCAATTACATACAGGAATATGTTTCAGGTGCGAATCGATTTATTGACCTTCCAGCCAGCCTTTCCTGAACCTTGGCGATGAGCCATAACCGGTTGCCATGCGGGTTTGCGGCGGCGAGGACTCGCGACTTGCACGGCTATATGGCCGTCTGAAATCATGCTGATTTGAAAGAATCGGGATCCGCCTAAAGGCGTTCTGAGAAGCAAGATGTGGTAGCAAGGGGACAACGCAGGCCAGCTGCCGAGCCGGCCTGCGCAAGGGATGGATGCCGCCTTAGCGGAAGTATGCTGCGATTTCGCGGATGTCCTGGCTGTCGACGGTGCCGGCCAGCGCGCGCAGGCGCAGCGTAGCCACCAAGTAGGCATAGCGCGCCTGAGCCAGGTCGCGCTGGCTGGTGAACAGCTGCTGCTGGGCGTTGAGCAGGTCAAGGTTGATGCGCACCCCGCCCTTGATGCTCTGTTCGGTGGCCGTCATCAAGAGCCTGGCCGATTCCACCGCCTTGACCAGGGCATCGATCTTGCGCACGCTGCTCTGGGCCAGGCTGTGCGCGCGGCGCAGTTCGACCGTCAGCCTGTCGGTGCGCGCGTCCAGGTCGGAGCGGGCGCGCTCGTAGTTCGCCGCCGACTGGCGCGTCTGCGCATTGATGGCCCCCCCCTGGTAGATCGGGATATTTACCTGCACACCCAGCGAGCGGTTGGTGTTGAGCTGGTTGAGCGTGTTGACCGTCTCGTTGTCGCCCTTGTTATAAGTCGCGACAAAGTCCACCCGCGGCAGGTGACCTGCGCGCTGGCGTCCGATTTCCAGGCGCGTGTTCTCGACGGCAAGGCGGGCCGCGGCCAGCTCGTTATTATTCGCCAGGAACAGCTTGTGCCATTCCTCGAACGAGGCCGGTGACAGCTGGGTCGGGCGAAAGCCTTCGTCCAGGCGGTCGAGCGTGTCCACAGGGCCGCCGATCACCCCTTCAAGCACTTCGCGCTGGGCCTTGGCATTGTCCTGCGCCTCGATCAGCGCGGCCTCGGCCAGATCGAGCCGGGCCTTGGTCTCGAGCATGTCGGTGCGCGTGCCCTCCCCCTTCTCGAACAGGCGCTGATTGACCTTCTGCTGCTCGGCATACATGTCGCGCTGCACGCGCGCCAGGGCTACCTGGTCGTCGGCGAACAGCGCGTCCATGTAGGCGCTGACCACGCGCACCCCGACCTCATTGGTGTCGGCCTCGAACTGCTCGGCGCCTTGCGCGGTCTGGACCTTGCCCTGGCGGTAGCGCTGGACCGCATCCATATTGAACAGCGGCTGGCGCAGCTGGACGACGGAGGAGCGGCTCATGTACTTCTCGTTCGACAGCCTCGGCGCCTGGCCGGGAATCTCGGTTTCCCGATCGAGGACGTTCTTGCTGCCGTTGAAGCTGGCCGACACGCTCGGCAGCAGCTGGGAGCGGCCGAGGATGCGGTTTTCCTTGGCCGCCTCGTTCGCATAGAAGCCGATGCGGTAGGTCGGGTCGTTCTTCAGCGCGGCTTCATAGGCCTGCTGCAGGCTGACCGCGCCGGCATTGCCTGCCGCGAGGACAGCCGCTGCCAGTGCACACAGGTGGAGACGCCCCGGCAGGCGCCGCTGATGACGGGAAATGCTGCTCACTGGTCAGTCCTCGCTGATGGCCGAATGCGCACGATCGATCACCGGCTTGAGCAGGTAGTTCGCCATGGTGCGCTCGCCGGTCTTGACGAACAGTTCCACGGGCATGCCAGGGATGATGTTGAGCTTGTGCGCAGCGATTTTCTTCGCACCCTCCGGCGTCACTTTCACGCGCACCGTGTAGTACGGCATGCCGCTGTGCTGGTCGACCGAACGATCGGCCGACACCTGCGTCACTTCGCCTTCGATGTGCGGGGTCTTGTTGGTGTTGAAGGCCGAGAAGATCAGCTCGGTCGGCAGTCCCGCGTGCACCTTGTCGACCAGGTTGACCGGCAACTGGCCCTCCACCACCAGTTGGTCGCCGCTCGGCACGATGTCCATCATCTTGAAACCGGCCGGCACCACGCCGCCGTTGGTGAACACGGCGAGGTCGACCACCACGCCGTCCGCCGGCGCCTTCACCTCGACGTTCTCGAGTTCGAACTGCTGGGCCTTCAGGCGCGCCGCAAGCGATTCGGCTTCCTTCTGCACATCGGTCAGGACGGTACGAACTTCCTTCTGGTAGTCCTGGGCGCGCTGGGAGCGGCGCAGGTTCAGCTCCAGCACCTGGCGCTGGGCGCGGCCGATGTTGCCGATGTCTTCCGAGATCAAACCGTTCAGCTGGGCATAGGTACGCTCCAGGTCGAGCAGGCGGTTGCGGGCAACGTAGCCTTCCTTGGCAAGGTCGCGCATCCCGGCGAGCTGTTCCTTCAGGATGTTGACCTGCTCCTTTTTGCTCTCGCGTGATTCCTGCAGGCCCTGGATCTGCAGCTTGAGGCCGGCGATGCTCTCGTCGATGCCGCCCAGCTCGTTCTGCAGCGAGACCTGGCGCGAGGTTAACAACTGTTCCTGCAGGCGCATCACTTCCGCCACGCGCGGCTCGCCGCGACGCTTTTCCAACTCCGGCGGGAAGGTGATCGTCTTGCGGTTGTCGCGTTCCGCGACCAGGCGCGCCTCGGTGGCGATGGCGCTCAGGTACTGCGCCTCAGTCTGGTCGTGGCCGGCCTGGGCCAGCACCGCGTTCATGCGCACCAGCACCTGGCCCTGCTTGACGTGGTCGCCGTTCTTGACCAGGATTTGCTGGACCGTGCCGCCGCCCTGGTGCTGCACCGCCTTGCGGTTCGATTCCTTGGCCACGGTCCCCGACAGCGGCACGCCCTTGTCCAGCGGCGCCAGAGCGGCCCATAGCACGAAGCCGACGAAGCCGACCAGCACCACGATCCAGCCGACCCGTGCGAAGCTCTTCGCATCGGTATTCACTTCCAGCGGTGTGACGTCATGGCTGACGACATCGCTGGTCTCGCTCTTCAGTAATTTCATTCCTTGTTCTCTCCGGTCGTGGCTTCGGCTGGCTGCGGCGTCACGCCGGCGGCCTGCGCACGTGCCTGCGCTTGGGCCTGGGCTTGAGCCTGCGCAGCGGCCTGCTGCGCCTGCTGCTGTGCCAGCATCGCCTTCTTGTTCGCGTCCTGCAGCGCCGCCAGCACCTCATTGGTCGGGCCGAAGGCCTGCGCAGTACCGTCGCGCAGGAGCAGCAGCTTGCTGGTCGCGCCCAGCACGGTGGTGCGGTGGGTGATCAGGACAATGGTCTTGCCGCGCTGGCGCAGGTCGAGGATCGCCTGCACCAGGGCCTGTTCGCCGATGTCATCCAGGTTCGAATTCGGCTCGTCGAGCACGATCAGCGAAGGATCGCCGTACATGGCGCGCGCCAGGCCGATGCGCTGCTTCTGGCCGCCCGACAGGCCGGCGCCGGCCTCGCCCAGCCGGGTGTCATAGCCGTCCGGCATGTGCAGGATCATGTCGTGCACGCCGGCGCGCTTGGCCGCGATGACGACCTTCTCGGCATCGACCTCGCCGAAGCGGGCGATGTTCTCGCTCACGGTGCCGGCGAACAGTTCGATATCCTGCGGCAGGTAGCCCATGTGCGGGCCCAGCTCACCCTTGTTCCACTGATAGATATCGGCGCCGTCCAGGCGCACCTTCCCCATCTGCGCCGGCCACACGCCCACCAGCAGGCGCGCCAGGGTCGATTTGCCGGAGCCGCTCGGGCCGATCACGCCCAGCACGTCGCCCGGGGCGATGGCGAAGCTCAGGCCCTTGATGATGGCCGACTTGCCGCCGGGCGGAGCCGCGGTCACGCCTTCCACCGACAGGGCGCCCAGCGGCTTGGGCAGCTCCATGCCGGCTTCGCGTGCAGGATTGGCTTCGAGCAGCTTGCTCAGACGTTCGTAGGCGCTGCGGGTCGAGGCCCACGACTTCCACACGCCGATCACCTGCTGCACCGGGGCCAGGGTGCGGCCGACCAGGATCGAGGCGGCGATCATCATGCCGGCGGTGATATCGTTCTCCAGCACCAGCAGGGCGCCGAAGCCCAGCACCAGCGACTGCAGGGACACCTGCGTGAACTTGGTGAGGGAGGCGATCTTGGCGGCCTTCTCGCTGGCGTCGGCCTGCAGCACCAGGAACTTGCTGTGGGTTTTGAACCAGCGGTTGATCAGGTTGGGCAGCATGCCCATCGACTCGATCACCTCGGCATTGCGCAAGTTGTTGGTCGCCATCGTGCTCGAAGCGATCGCCATCGAGTTGGCTTCGCTCAGCGGGGCCTTGGTGACGCGCTCGTTGATGAAAGCCAGTGCGATCAGGATCATCGAACCGACCAGGGCGAACAGGCCGAGCCAGACGTCGAATGCGAAGATAACCGCCAGGTAGATCGGGAACCAGGGCGCGTCGAAGAATGCGAACAGGCCGTTCCCGGTCAGGAACTGGCGCAGGGTGGTCAGGTCGTTCAGGGCCTGGCCCGCGTTGCCGCCGGCCTGCTTCAGGTTCTGCTCGAAGGCGGCGGTATACACGCGCTTGTTGAGCGCTAGGTCGAAGCGCGCCCCAACCCGCACCAGCACGTAGGAACGCACCAGCTCCAGGCCCGACATGAGGACATAGGCGCCCAGCATCAGCACGGTGAGCATAATGAGGGTCATCTCGTTGCGGCTGGCCAGCACGCGGTCATAGACCTGCAGCATGTACAGCGAAGGCACCAGCATCAGCAGGTTGGTAATGGCGCTGAAGGTACCGACGGTCCAGAAGGTGCTTTTGAAAGCGAGCAGGGTCTGCTCAATCTCGTTTTTCTTGTTGAAGAGTTTGGTATTCATGCAGTCCGTTGGCGCGGTTGGTCAGTGCTTCGACCCGTCAAGCGAACTCAACGGGAAAGAGCGAGACATTATCGCTCAATTCCCGACAAAAATGTGATGTGCGTCACATACTCCACCCGACTTGGAGCGGAAATCTGTGGTTTTCATGCTGCAGAGATGACCGCCATGCAGCATGGCGCGAATGCACCGATCAGGCGCAGACGCCCAGGTTGCGCAGGATGGGTAACCTGGTATCGCGGAAGTCCCTGGCCTGGATGCGCAGTTCCGCCAGTTGCTCTTCTTGTGACGTCAGCGGCTTGCCTTCCTTGAGCAGCTGATGTCCTTGCTGGACCAGCAGCGCCTGCACATAGTCGGCCCAGGCCTCGGGCTCGACTAGGCCGATGTCGCGCGCCAGCAGGAACAATTGTTCGATCCGCGAAGCGGCGACGGCGCCTCCGGTGAGCGGCGCCGCCAGCGCCGCGACCGTGCTCGAGGCGCGCGCGATGCCGCACAGCTTGCGGTTGAGCCTGATGGCGGGTGCGCGGGCGTCGGTGACCGTCGCCTCGTCCTGCACCGGCTGCAGGACGGCCTGGGCGGTCAGGATCATCACCACCTGCACCAGCTGCACGAAGCTGACCCGCTCGCGCAAGGCATGTTCGATCTCGAGCAGGCTGCGCGGCTGGTGGTCGGCCAGCAGATCGATCACCGGGCCATAGATGTCGGCGGTCAGCTCAGCCTCGCCCAGCACGCCGGTCACTTTCAGCTTGATGCCGGAAGCCGGCACCACCATCACGACCCGCTGCATCCGGATCTGCTCGTTGCGCTCGAAGGGCGCCAGCGTGCGTGCCCCGCGTACCCAGTAATCGCGGCGGAACTGCTGGTTGACGAAAAAGTCGCGCACGGTCTCGCGGAAGTTGCGGTCCGGGATCTCGGCCAGCATCTGCTGCTGCTCGGCGCTCAGGTTGATGGCGTCGATGTGGTCCAGGTAATGGGCCGAGCAGACATAGGACAGCTTGGCCCCGGACAGCCAGCCCTGCATGCGCGAGAAGGACATCGGCATCCAGTCGCGGTTGAAGTATTCGTGCGCCAGATAGGCGCGGGGCTGCTTGCCGATCTGTTCCAGCCGTTTTTCGACCTGGGGATTGGCGCGCGCAAACTGGGCGCCGGTGCCCAGCACTTTCTGTGCGAAGGCCAGCGAGGCGTCAATGCGCGGCACGATGCCGGTACCGGGCACGCCCATCAGCTCGGCATGCTCGGTCAGCAGGTCGCGCAGCGGCGCCATCGCCGCCCAGCCCGGCTGGGTGTTGTAGCTGATGTAGAGGACGCCGCCGACCTTCAGCTTGCGGCGCAGGAAGTCGGCGATGAGGGCGCGGTTCTCGTCCGAAATCCAGCTCCAGATGCCGTGCAGGCCGATGTAGTCGAAATCGGGAAGGTCGGGGCGTTTGCAGAAGATCTCGAAGGATTCGTCGAACAGCTGCGCCCCGGAACCGGCGGCGCCCGCCAGCTCCTGGGCGAAACCGGCCTGGGCGGGGTTGAAGTCGGTGCCATGCCAGCGAGTGACCGAGGCCGCGGCGTGCACGTTGATACTGACGCCCTGGCCAAAACCGAGTTCGCAGGCGGTCCCGACTTCGGGAAAGGCGACGCCGGAATTGAGGAAGGCCAGCTTGATCCGCTGCGGATTGAGTTCGGCGTAATACCCGTATGTGTAGCCGATATCCGCTACGTAGCCCTCGGTCCAGTCTGACATCGTCCCTCCACGTGTGATATTGAACACAACATGTTAGCACTGCTTCGGGTAGGCGGGACCAGTAAAAGAAAAAACCCCGCAAGCGAGCTTGCGGGGTTTTGCTTCGGAGGCAGTCCGCTTGCGCGGACTGCCTGCCGGAGGGGTATTACACCAGGAAGAAGCCGTCGGTGGTGCCGACTTCGCCGATCTCGGTGACACCGGTGATGCCGACCAGCTTGACTGCCAGGTCACCAACCATATCAGCCGAACCGCCAGCGCCTTGCTGGAACACGTAGCTGTTGCCCAGGTATTCGAAGATCACCACTTCGCCAGCGGTTTCAGCGGCGTTGTTGGCGATTACGAAAGCAGCGGCCAGATCAGCAGGACCAGCACCGGTAAAGGTCAGCACGCCCTTGGCGATGGTGCCGGTGGTGACAGCGGCGTTAGCGTTAGCAACGGTACCGTTAGCGAACACCAGGGTGTCGGCGTCAGCCCAGGCAGCGGTGCGAGCAGCACTTGCCTCGGTACCGGCAGCAGCAGCGGCAGCCTTCTCGAAGCCAAACACTTGCTCTTGCTCACCAGCAACAGTGGTCGAGGTAGCAGCTACGGTCACGGCATCCACGCCCGAACCCAGCTTGATCACGCCGCCGTTGGCGACATCATTGGTACCCACGATCAGGCCACCGGTCTGTGCCGACGCGTCGATGGTTGCCAGCTTGGTCGCGCCGGTGACAGTACCGATGGTCAGGTTCTGCGCGCCGGTCACGGTAATCGAGGTCAGCTTGTCGGTCGCGGTCACGTTGACGTTGTTGCTTGCGTTGGCGCCGCCCGAAACGATCTCCAGCGACGTTGCTTCTTCAGCGGTCAGCGACAGCGTGGTGTAGTTGTCGGCCGTCTGTGGCAGCAGCGCTTCCGCAGCATTGTCAGCCAGGTACGAGGTGTCGAACACGGCTTTGACAGCGGTCGCGTTGGTAGCAATTGCGCCGCTCACGGTTTCACCAGCATCGTTGGTGGTGGTGCGGGTTTCGTCAGCATCGACGGTCACGGTCAGCGCGCCAGCGGTCTTCTGCAGGACGGTCAGGGTCGAGCCAGCCATGTCGGCGGTCACGCGGACGCCAACGTTAGCACCGACGTTCGACAGGGTTGCGCCTGCACCGACGTTGCCCGAAGCGATGAACTCGGTGACGGTGTTTTTGCTCGAAAGGATTTCGACGTCCAAAGTACGAGCCAGACCAGCAGCGTCGAACAAGTCGAAGTTGCTGAATGCGCCGATGTTTGCCGAACCAACCAGGCTCAGCGACAAGGTATCGATACCTGCGCCGGCGTCGATGTTGTCACCAGCTTGGATTGCCACACCGGGGTTCGCTTTGAAGGTGTCGGCGCCATCGCCCAGCAGGACGGTCAGCTTGCCGGTGCCGCGGCCAGCGAGGGTGACGGTGTCGTCACCTGCACCAGCGTCAACAGTGACTTCGCCGTCACCGGTGGTGTTGATGGTGATGGAGTCCTTGCCCGCGCCGGTCGATACAGTCGCGTTGAGGGCGGCGGTCGTGGTGGTTGCTTTGGCGGTATTAGCAGCCAGGGTCACGGTGTCAGCGCCAGCGCCGGTCGTGATGCTGTTGACATCGGTGTCGCCCACGAAGGTGATCGCGCCGGCCGAACCAGCTGCGTTCACGGTCGTAACTTTCTTGGTCAGTGCCGATGCAGTGTCGTTGATGGTCAGGGTGGTAGCCACTGCCGAGTTCACGGTCACGGTCTGTGCATCCTTGACAGCGGTCACGCCCAGAGCCAGCGAGGCCGGGGTCGAACCAGTGCCGGTGGTAGTCTGAGCGATGGTGCCCGACACATTCACGGTCGAGGTGCCAGTAGTGGTCAGGCCGACGACGTTGGTGGTGGCAGCACCCTTGACGGCCTCCAGGGCGATGTTTGCCGAAGCTGCGCCGCTGGCGGTGGTGACAGAACCGCTTTCCAGGGTCAGGCCACGGAAACCTGCGGTGGTGCTAGCAGCCAGGCCGGTGACTTTGGTAGCGCTGCCGATCTGCCAGATTTGGGTTGCGCCAACAAACTGGCCAGCGGCGACGCCGTCAGCGCCACCGAATTCAGCGCCGGCAGTGTTGTACAGGTTGATGATCTCGACGTTCTTGACCGATGCCGATGCCGGCAGACTGGTGTTGATGCCAGCGCTGGTGTACACGTTCAGGGTGTCGGTGCCTGCGCCGCCGTCGATGCTGTCGAAGGCGTTCAGGGTCGCTTTCGAGTCGCCATTGGCGTCAACGTTGCGAGCATTGAAGGTGTCGTTGGCCGAGGTGCCGACCAGGGTTTCGACGCCAGTGCCGACGACGTAGGTCTGACCCACGATCGGCGGGTTGGTGACGGTACCAACGGTGCTGTTCAGGGCGGCGGCTTCGGTCGCGGCCTTCAGGGTAGTTTCGTCTTTGATACCAGCCAGCCATGCCTTGGCAGCATTGTTAGCCGCAGTACCGTTGTAACCCAGGATTTCAGCTGGGGTGTCCAGGGCTGCGGTAAATGCGGTCGCGGCAGCGACTTTGGCTTTGTAGGCATCGCCATCAGCGCCTTGTGCGCCAGCAGCGATGGTGGTGACGGCGTTGTCGATGGTGAAGGTGCCGTTCAGCAGGCCCTGGCCCCAGAAGGTCAGCGCGGCTGCTTCTGCAGGACGACCGAACAGGTTCTGGTAAACTGTGTTGATCACCTGGTAGGCGCTCTGGCCTGCGAAGGTGTCTTTGTATTCTTGCGATGCAGCGAAAGCTTTCGAGACTGCGGTGGTGTCGCCTTTAGCGGCAGTCACAACGTTTTCCCAGTAAGTCAGGCCGGCAGCGTCGGCTGGACGGCTGAAGTAAGCGACGTACAGCTTTTGTACTGCTTCGGTATAAAGCGCCATTTATTGCTCCTAAGTTTCGGTCAGTGTTTAAATTTGCAGCACGTCTCATGACTTCTGCAATCCAACGGGGCGAATGATGACAGAGGGAACTTGCGCAATAATGTGACGGTCATCACATTCACTCACATTTTTTGTCCCTAAGTTGTAAAAGCTCGTCCGATTTGTTGGTCGCACATTATCAGAGAACAGCACAGCTCATGCAAGCTTGTATTTCCCAAGTGCTCCAATAATGACTAAAATCGCGATACCATCACTGTTTATCGAGAAATCTGCGGTATTTATGCACGGAAATATATGCATATGGATAGAATTAGAGAGAATTAAACATGATTCAACATAGTCCAATATACAATTGGAAACAAATTGAACGTGTTAGCCAAGCAATGCAACAATAAAAACCCGTGTTACCGGTAATGCCGTTCAGTTAAGGTAGCTTCTTCACCTTCCGGACGGCATAACGCTTCGGCGTTGCCTTGACGGCCCGGTCGCATTTGCGGCCGGACCGTTCTTCTTTCAGAAGGCTAACCAGCCTCTCTCGCAGGTGCTTCATTGAGGCAGGCAGCTTTCCATAGGACCTTGTAACTCCTGCCCAGTGCAGTTCAAACTGGATCAGGTGAAAGGCACGAATGAAGCTCACCTCGGTCGGCTCGCACTTGACCGCCAGCGCAGCCTTGGCGATTTCAAGGCGGACCAGATTGTAGGCGATCAGCGTGCCCCAGATTTCCTGATACACCCCGTCCACGGTTTTCGAACGCAAAGTCAATGCCATACCCAGCATGGTCTGCTTCAGTTCCCGGTAGCTTGTCTCGATACTCCAGCGCTTGTCATACAAAGTGGCGATGTCGGCCGGTTTGTAACGCTGACGGTCGCGTAGCGAAGTCAGCAAGACGCGCTTGCGCGCCTGGGCGTCGACGACAGTGATGGCGCGCGCCTCCCAGAATTCCGGCAGTTCCGGAGACTTCTTCCTTGCCTGCGGTGACACGCGCATGCGAACGAAGGCGTCATGCTCGCTGCCTTCGAGCACGTCCCATTTCGTATTCGATTTGGCTGGAATCAGGAAGTGACGCTCGGCGCCGCTGGCTGTCAGACTGCACAGGATTTCGGCCGACAGGAAGCCACGGTCGAAGACGGTGAGCGATTCGTCCGGAATCGCCTCGACCAGCTGCTTCGCATACAGCATTTCATTGGTCGAATAGGGGCCGAACGCTGCGCTGTGCACCAGGTGCGTCGGCAGTGCAGTGAGCGTGACACCGCGCACCTGCGGATAGCTCGCCACTGTGCCGCCGGCATAGCCCTGCGCGCCGAAATGCTCCCGGTTCTTCTCCGTGTCGTGGGTGCGCAAGGTGGTGCCGTCCATTGCAAACAGCTGCAGTCCCTTGAACAGATAGGCGCGCTTGTCCTGCGCAACCCAGTTTGCCGCCGAATGGTCGAACAGCCACTTCAACGGCTCCGGCCCGACGCGCTGGCGCGCCTGCGCTGCCGCGCTCTTGCTAACGAACGGCGTGTGCTCGGTCGGTACGGCCAAGCCGAGGTCGTCGAGCACTTCCCCGATTGACTTGTGACGATACAGCGCCAGCGCCACCATCAGCCATACCACCTGCTCGGCAGGCAGACGCCGATGCCGGATACTGAGCGCATCCGAGCTCGCGAGCGCCTGCTCGATCCATTCAACAGGAAGATGCTCTCCCAGCCTTGCCCAGTCGGGAGCTTCGAGATGGTTTGCTAGAAAATGAAGATTGTCGTCAAACATGGCGACGAAGGTTAACAGCGATGCCCAACGTTTACAACGACAAAATAAAAATGCCGTTCAGTCTTAACTGAACGGCATTACCGTGTTACCGGGGTTTGCTCAAAACTGTCAGCCAGCTTTATTTGGTCCAGAAAGTCACGCCTCTGACACGTCGCTCTTCATCGAGCATACGATCGAATAAATAGGCGGCCGTTCCACCCTTGTCATTGCTAAGCAGGCCGTCAACCAGCATATTGTTCGACTGCGACCGGAAGGTCGTATCATAGGTGCTGTTGGCAAAGCGCCCATCCTGCGCGACGATGCCCTCTGCCACCATACGATGGCGTTCGCTGCCGTTGACCAGGTCGAAGCTGGTGACAAAGCTTGCCTTGCCAAAATCGACGTCCAACAGGCCATTCTGCACGTCAGCGATCGTTACAGCCTCCGAATTAATATAGCGGATGGTCGCCTCGCCGCCTTGGAGCTTGAAGCTGGCATTGCCGCGCTCCGGCCTCACGTAATCGCGACCGGCGGTGCGGAAAATAACGTAATCTCCAACAAATAGGCGCTCGCCGCCTTTGGGCGTACTGAAGTCGATGGTGGCAGGCCTATCGGCAAGGTCTCGGAACCGTCCCCACTGAAGGGCGCGCTCGGGCAAGGACGGCACTTGCGGCTCGGCCGGCTTTTCTTCGGAAGGGACACCCACGATCGGCGGCGCCTTCGGCGGCATCGTGATCGGGTCGGGTGGCGGGATCTGCGGCGCCTGGCTCACCAGCTTCTCGAGCGAGTCGGCCTTGCGTCCGTCGAGGACCGGCACGGCGGTGCCGCTGCCGCTCTTGAGCGCCACCGGCTCGTCGGCGCGCGGCGGCGATACCTGGTCCGGGCCGCCGCCGTTCGATGGCACCAACTGCGGCGCGGCAGCACCGCGCTTAACCTGCAGCAACTGGCCGCGTTGGCCAGCGAACAGTTCACGGCTGGCCGCGCCTTCGCAGGGGCCTGCCCCCTCCGGACTGCAATTGCCGGCAAAGCTGCTGACGACCACGCCGCCGGTCAGGACCGCGACGCGCGAGGTTTCCTGGTCCGTATAGACGGTGAAGTCGGTGCCGCGCACGCCGATGGCCGCCACCGGGGTGTTGAAACGGAAATTCTGGCGCGCCAGCTTGACAGCCTCGCCCGACTTGCTGCGCGCAACCCCGCTGATGAGTTCGAGCTTGATGCGGGTTTTTGCCGGATTTTTCTGATCGACGCGGTAGGAAACGATCTTTGCCTGGGTATTCGGGCGCAGGATCAGCAGGCCGTTGTCGATCGTCTTGATATAGAGGAAGCCATCCTTGCCTGTACTCAGGAGCTCGCCTTCCTGTACCGGGGTACCTTCGGCGCCGGCCTTGTCGGCCACCTGGGCCGCGCCAGCGGCAAAGATGACCTTGCCGGCCTCGGCCGCCTGCGCCTGGAAGGCGATGGCGAGCGAGCTGATGATGAGTATTGGACGCAACATGGTTTTCCCCTTTTCGCGCTATTATCCGGGGCCGAACGCACCCCTTCCGTGATGGCCGTCACATTCTAGAGCAAACTGATACGTTATCCATCCTGCTTGGAATTTGCCTTACTTGCCCTCAAAGCAACTACTTTGTCGTACACTGTTCGTTTCCGTTAGTTAATACCCGTTTTTTAAACTCTTCCTGACGGCGTGGCCGAGTTCCCTTCCCCCATGAGCATGCACAGGCCGACCACGCGCTGGCAGACATTGTTGGCACGCCCGGCGATTGCAATCGTGGCGGTCATGCTGACTGTCGTCGTGCAATGGGGACCTTCGCTCGGGATGTCGTTTCTGAACAACATCGCTTTCGGAAGCGAGATCCTGCGCGACCAATTCATCCGCTGGCGCGTCACGACCGAACCGGAGCCCCGCATCCTCGTTGTCGATATCGACGAAGCCAGCCTGGCAGCGGTCGGGCCGTGGCCATGGTCGAGCAGCCGCATCGCCGACCTGGTTGAAATATTGCTCAGCCGCTACGAAGCGCGCGGCGTCGCACTCGACATCGTGCGCGAGAAAGCCGGCGACCCCGAAGGCGACATGCGGCTCGAGGCGCTGGCCGCCCACGGCCCGCTGGTCCTTGGCCAGATCTTCGATTTTGACTACGAGAACAAGCGCCCCCAGCCTTTGCGCCAAGGCGTGCTGGCCGGGGCCCTGCCCGAACTGCAGGCGCGTGCGCGCCGGGCCGACGGCTACATCGCCAACCATGCCGGCTTCGCCGGCGCCCGCCATGTCGGCAACATGGGCTTCGTGCCCGGAACGGACGGCGTGCTGCGCCACGTGCCGCTGGTAACGCGCTTCGAGGGCCGCGATTACCCCGCCCTTGCCCTGTCACTGGTCCGCTGCTGCAGCGCAGCGCCTGCGCCGGCGCTGCCGGACGCGGACCACATGCGCATTCCGTTCAAGCGCGACTGGAACGCTTTCACCCTGGTGAGCGCCGCCGACATCCTGGACGAAGCCATCGATCCGGCCAGCGCCAGGGGGCGGCTGGTGCTGGTCGGCTCGTCCTCGCTCGGACTGGGCGACCGCGTCACCACTCCGCACGCGGCCAAGCGCCCGGGCCTGGGGGTGCAGGCCGAAGTCCTGTCCACCCTGCTCGACCGCCAGGCGGGAACCACGCCGGCGCCCTGGCCTGGCCGCCTGGCCGCCTGCGCCTTCGCCCTGCTGTCGGCGCTACTGGCGACTTTCGCCTTTCCGCGCCTGCCGGCCTGGGCCAGCGTGGCCATGCTTGGCGCGGTTTCGACGCTGTGGCTGGCCGCCGCTTACGTCATCGCGCCGCACGACCCCTTGTTCTCGACCACCGCGCCGCTGCTCACCAACCTGTTCCTGCTGGCGGTGGCCGTGCCCTACCAGTGGCAGATGGCGCAGCGCCGCTCGCGCCATTTGCTCGGCACCCTGCGCCAGTACGTCGCGCCCTCGGTGGTGCGCGAACTGCTGCGCAGCGACCTGGAGGATCCGCTGGCGCCGCGCCAGCTCGACGTCACCACCCTGATCGCCGACATGGAGGGCTACACCACCCAGGTCGAATCGCTGTCGATGACAGAGGCCGCACGCCTGACGCGCGAATTCCTCGACTGCCTGACCGCGCCGGTGATCGCCGGCGGCGGCACCCTCGACAAGTACACCGGCGACGGCCTGGTGGCCTTCTGGGGCGCGCCGCTGCCAATCGAGCAGCATGCCGACCTGGCGCTGGATGCCGCGCGCGCCATCGTCGCGCGCGTGAAGGCGCTCTCGCATACGCGCGAAGCGGCCGGGCATCCGCCGCTGCGGGTGCGCATCGGCATCGAGAGCGGCCCGGCCGTCGCAGGCGACTTCGGCACCTCCTTCCGCAGCATCTATACCGCCGTCGGTGACAGCGTCAACACCGCTTCGCGCCTGGAACAGGCGGCGCGCGACTTCCCGCACGACGTGATCGTGGGCGCCGGCACCGTCGAGCGCTCCGTGCGTCACCGTTTCATCGCGCTGGGCGAGCGGCGCCTGCGCGGCAAGGGCAAGCCGACCGCCCTGTTCACGCCGGCCGACATCCCGCGTTCGCGCGTCGCGGCGGCCGGCGTGCCCGACATCGCCGTAGTCAAGGGCAGTACATGACATTCGATTCGCTACGCGCCGGGTGCGCGCTCTCCTTCCTGCTGCTGGCCGGCGCGCCGCACGCCTTGGGGCAAACGCAAGCCGATCCCGGCGAAGACCTGTATCTGCAAGCCCTGCAATCGATCGCGGAAGGCCGCCGCACCGACGCCACGCTTGAACTGCGCCGTGCGATCGAACAGTCGCCCAGGCATGCGGGCGCCTGGCTCGAGCTGGCCCTCACGCACTGCGCGCTCGGCAATTCGGACGAGGCCGAGCGCCTGTTCGCCATCATCGAAACGCGCTTCAATCCCTCACCGGCACTGCTGGAACTAATCGCGCAGACGCGGGAGCAGGGCTGCTCGCGCTGGGACGTGATCTCGAGCGCCGTGCTGAGCACCAGCCGCGGCTTCGACCAGAACGTCAACCAGGGCGCACGCACCACACGCTACACGATCGATGCTCCCGGCGGGCAGGTGGAATATGAACTGTCGGGCGATTTCACCCCGCGCAGCGACCAGTACACCCAGCTCGCGGGTGACTACATGCGCGAAGTCACGCCCAACGGCGTGCTCGGATTCGTCCAGTACCAGGTGCGCCGCAACGACAGCCTGCACCAGTACAACACCAGCTCCCTGTTCACGGGCCTGGAAGCGCCTTATCGCTGGGGACGCTGGCGCCTGCGCGCCATCGGTACGCTCGGCCTGGTGACCCTCGGCGGACAGCTCTACCAGCGGCAGGCCCAGCTGCAGGCACGCATCGAGCCGCCGCTGCGCTTGCCGGCCGGCACGCAGTTCAACGTAGTGGTCGCGCTCACCCGGAACAGCTTCCCGGCGCTGACCAACTTCGACTCGACCACCGAGGAACTGCGCGGACACCTGTCCTGGCGCCGCGGCGACCACTACGCCAGCGCCACGCTTGGCTACCTGAACGACCACGCGCTGGCGCACCGCCCGGGCGGCGACCGCAAGGGCGGGTTCACGAACCTGCTGCTGCGCCACCAGCTGGGGCACGGCCTCAGGACCGAGTTCGGCTACTCGCGCCAGACGTGGAACAGCAGTCGCGCCTATTCGCCGGGCCTGATCGACGAGGTGCGCGCACAAGCCACGCAGGTACTGCGCGCCAGCGTCAGCTATGCGCTCGACAAGCGCCACGCGCTCGTGCTCGAGGCGCGCGCGGTGCGCAACCGCGAGAACATCTCGATTTTCCAGTACAACAACCGCCAGTTGCAGCTGAGCTGGCAGTGGCAGCTGCCCTGAAACGGTCCATGGCATATCCAACACAGCACCGCTCGCTCGAAGCGGCAATCAGTTCCCACGACAACGGCTTCAACCTGGTGCGCCTGGTCTGCGCCCTGCTGGTGGTGGTCTACCACACCTGGATGATGAACCGGGTCGCGCCCCATCCCGATCCCCTGACCCGGCTGCTGGCGCCGAACGGCGACCTGGGCGCGCTCGCGGTCGGCGTGTTCTTCGTCATCAGCGGGATGTTCATCACGCGCAGCTGGATGGGCGACCCGCACCTCGGCCGCTTCGCCCTGCGCCGCGTGGCGCGCATCGTGCCCGGCCTGTTCGCCTGCCTGCTGGTCTCCACCGTGGTGGCCGTGGCGTTCTTTTCCGAACCCGGGTGGCGCGGCCTGCTCGAGCCGGCGCCATGGCGCTTCATCTTCGGCAACACGGTGCTGCATGGGCTGGTCTACGACATCCCGGCCGAGGAACTGCGCATCGCCGGCGTGCTGGGCGGCCAGGACCTGAACGGCCCGCTGTGGACCCTGTACTGGGAAGGCCGCATGTATGTGATGGTGGCCCTGGTCGGCCTGGCCGCCGCCCTGCCGCTGCGCAGCTGGATGCGCGGCGCCGCCCTGTTCCTGCTGCTCGCCGCCAACCTGTTCCCGCAAGTGGCGAGCGGCTACGTCTGGGAAGTGCGGATGTGGTCGCTGTTCCTGGTCGGCATGCTGCTGCAGACCCTGGCCCCGGACCTGCGCATCGGCTGGCGCCACGTGGCCTGCGCGCTGGCCCTGCTGCTGCTCAACTGGACCAGGTCCGCCGCCCTGACCCCGAGTCCGCTCACCTGGTTCGGCATTGCGCTGGTGGCGGTGACGCTGGCCATGTGTGTCGGCTCGCAGTCGCTGCCATGGGCGGCACATGTGCAGCGCCACGACTACTCGTATGGCGTCTATATCTGGCATTGGCCGGTGATCATCGTGCTGCGCGAAGTGCTGCCGCCGGTGAGTCACCGGGAGCTGACGCTGGCGACGCTGGCCGTGGTGCTGCCGCTGGCCATGCTCAGCTGGCATATGGTCGAGGCGCCGGCGCTGCGAGCGGCGCGCCGCTGGCTGGGGCGCGATGTCAACAAAGCGGCGGCTGCGTTGCAGGCACGCCCTACCGAAGCCCAAACTCCTCCCTAAGCAGGCTCGACCGTATACAATCACGGCTGTCGTCAATCCTGGAAGGGCCGTTTGATCGTGGTAGGAGACATGGTGTTGCTGGGCATGGCTGCGGCGGCCGTCTGCGTCGGGTGCCTGGTGCCGAACCGTTGGCTGCCGCCTTTGCCAAACGACAAATTCCTGCACTTTGCCAGCTTCGCCGTGCTGGCCATGCTCGCGCTGCGCGTGGCCCAGGGCCGCGCCGAGGCGCTGTTCTGGCTGCTGGGCCTGCTCGTGGCCGGCTGGCTGATCGAATGCCTGCAGGCGCTGGTGCCGGATCGCCGCTTCTGCTGGCGCGACATCGCGGCCAATGCAGCAGGGATCGCCTTTTCGGCCCTTAGCGCCCAACTCTACGTCACTTTCTTCTGAGACACAGTTCATAAGCCACCATGACCGCGTCCGCAAAAACCGCTTCCGTCCGCCGGGCTCCCGCTGGGAACGACGCCACAGCCGCGCCCGAGGAGCGCCAGGTGCAGATCCACCTGCGCAAGATCCCACTACTGGCCGAACTGTCTGACGAAGAGATCATCCGGGTCAAGCAGGACCTCCGGATCCGCCAGTACGGCAAGCGCGACATCGTGCTGCAGAAAGGCGGCCATGGGGACGGCCTCATGTTCCTGCTGTCGGGCCAGCTGCAGGTCATCGACGTGACCGAGGATGGCCGCGCCATCGGCCTGCGCATGCTGGCGCCGGGCGACTTCTTCGGCGAGATCGCCCTGATCAACAACTCCACCCGTTCAGCCTCGGTAGTGGCGATGTCGGATGCGCTGGTCGCCTTCCTGCCGGCAGCCACCGCGATGCACCTGTTCGCCCACTCTCCCTCGGTGGCGACCCACATGCTCAAGCACCTGGCCCAGAAGATCCAGCGCGATTCGGAATTCCGTTCGCTGCTGAGTATTAACAATACCGCCAAGCGCATCTACACCTACCTGGTGCTGATGCAGAAGAACAAGCAGGACGAACCGGGCGTTCCTGCCGTGGTCGAGAACCTGCCGACCCACCAGGACATCGCCAACATGATCAACACCAGCCGCGAAACCGTGACGCGGGCGCTGACGGCGCTGGCGCAGCAGGGGATCGTGCAGAAGGATGCGCACCGCTTGATCATCGTGAAGCCGGAGGCCTTGCAGAAGCTGGTGCAGGGGTCGTGAATCTCCCGTCGCGTGCTACATTCATGTCATTACACGTTTGTTCAGGAGACGACAATGAGCACGATGACCGGCAAGGGCATGGGAGTCAAACCCGGCCTGGGCAAGAGCCTGCTGACCGTGGCCCTGGTAACGGCGGCCATCCTGATGATCCCGCTCGTCGCCATGCAGTTCACCACCGAGGTGAACTGGACCGGTGTCGACTTCATCGCCGCCGGCGTCCTGCTGGCGCTCAGCGGCCTGGTCCTTACCTTCGCGCTGCGCACCGTCCGCACCGCGAAAAGCCGCCTGATTGCCGCCGGGCTGATCGGCCTGGGCTTCCTGTATTGCTGGGCAGAGATGGCTGTCGGGATTTTTACCAACCTGGGTAGCTGAACACGCGACAAACCATGACAAATTGAGTTGATTATAGACAAGGTGTTACATCTGTAACAATGGATTGGCGATTGGATGAAGTATAATTTTCGGCTCATCCGGCTCAGCCTTTCCTTATGCAACTCACATTGACGTACCCGATTGGGGCGCTGCTAGAGCGGGCCGCCCCATGATTTCTCCACTGATGCTGCGCGGCCTGTGGGCCTACCGCGGTTTCGTGCTGGGCAGCGTCAAGCGCGAATTCCAGTCGAAATACGTGAACGCGATGCTGGGCGCCGTCTGGTCGGTGCTCAGCCCGCTCGCCATGATCCTCGTGTACACCGTGATCTTTTCCGAGGTCATGCGTGCCAAGCTGCCGGGCAACGCCTCCGGCGCCGCCTATTCCATTTACCTGTGCGCCGGCGTCCTGACCTGGGGCCTGTTCGCCGAAATCGTCGCGCGCGGGCAGAACATGTTCCTCGAGCAGGCCAACCTGCTCAAGAAGATCAGCTTCCCGCGCATCTGCCTGCCGATCATCGTCGTGCTCAACGCCCTGGTGAACTTCGGCGTCATCTTCGGCCTGTTCCTGGTGTACCTCCTCGCCTCGGGCAATTTCCCGGGGGCCGTGTTCTTCGCCATCATCCCGGTGCTGTTGCTGCAGATCCTGCTGGCCATCGGCCTGGGCATGGTGAGCGGCATCCTGAACGTGTTCTTCCGCGACGTCGGCCAGTTCGTCACCATCGCGATGCAGTTCTGGTTCTGGCTCACGCCGATCGTCTACCCGGCCTCGATCCTGCCGGAAGCGGCGCGGCCGATCCTGGTCTACAACCCGATGGCGGCCGTGGTGGGGGCGCACCAGGCGATCCTGGTCGAAGGCCGCCTGCCCGACTGGAACGGCCTGATCCCGGCCGCGCTGCTAGCCCTGCTGCTGTGCATCCTGGGCCTGCGCCTGTTCCGCAAGCGCTCCGGCGAAATGGTGGATGAACTCTGATGGGCAGCATCGTCGTTCAAAACCTGGGCAAGGCCTACAAGCAGTACCCGACGCGCTGGTCGCGCCTGGGCGAATGGCTGCTGCCGCTGCGCGGCCCGCGCCACAAGCTCAAGTGGGTGCTCACTGACATCAACTTCCAGGTCTCGCCGGGCGAGGCCGTGGGCCTGATCGGCATCAACGGCGCCGGCAAGAGCACGCTATTGAAGCTCATCACCGGCACCACCCAGCCGACCACCGGCAGCGTCTGGATGGAAGGCCGCGTGGCCGCGCTGCTGGAACTGGGCATGGGCTTCCACCCCGATTTCACCGGACGCCAGAACGTCTACATGGCCGGCCAGCTGCTGGGCATGACGGTGGACGAGATCGGCGCGCTGATGCCGCAGATCGAGGCCTTCGCCGACATCGGCGACTACATGGACCAGCCGGTACGCGTCTACTCGAGCGGCATGCAGATGCGCGTCGCCTTCTCGGTCGCGACGGCGCGGCGCCCCGACATCCTGATCGTCGACGAAGCGCTGTCGGTGGGCGACGCCTACTTCCAGCACAAGTCCTTCGACCGCATCCGCCAGTTCCGCAAGGAGGGCACCACCCTGCTCCTGGTGTCGCACGACAAGCAGGCGATCCAGTCGGTGTGCGACCGCGCCATCCTGCTGGACGGCGGCCGCCTGGCGAAACAGGGCAAGCCGGAAGAGATCATGGATTATTACAATGCCATGATCGCGGAACGCGAGAACGAGACCGTGCGCCTGAACGAGACCGGCGACGGCAAGGTCCAGACCATCTCGGGCACCGGTGAAGCCACGGTCAGCGACATCGCCCTGCGCGACGAGCTGGGCGAGCGCGTCGAGGTGGTCGACGTCGGCGCGGCCGTGACGCTGGAAGTGAAGGTGAAGGTCAAGGCCCCGATCCCGCGCATGGTACTCGGCTACATGATCAAGGACCGCCTCGGCCAGCCGATGTACGGCACCAACACCCACCTGAAGGGCTTGCCGCTCGAGGACGTCGCGCCAGGGGAGGAAGTGAGCTACCGCTTCGCCTTCCCGATGAACCTCGGCCCCGGCACCTATTCGGTGGCGACCGCGATCGTCAGCACCGAGACCCACCTGGTGAACAACTACGAATGGCGCGACCTGGCGCTGGTGTTCACCGTGATGAACATGCGCCGCCCCCACTTCGAGGGCTCGGCCTGGCTCGACCCGGCCGTCGATATCCAACGTTCCCCATTGAGCACATGAGTTTCATTTCCTACTCCCAGAACGCCGAGGACGTGCTGTTGTGGCGCGCGCTCGGACAGGTCGAGAACGGCTTCTACATCGACGTCGGCGCCAACGATCCCGAAGAGCATTCGGTCACCAAGGCCTTCTACGATGCCGGCTGGCGCGGCATCAGCATCGAGCCGCTGCCCTCCTTCCACCAGGCCTTCCTCGAGCAGCGCCCGCGCGACGTCAACCTGGCGATCGCCGCCGGCAGCGCGAACGGCGAGCTGACCCTGTACGATACGCCCCAGGTGCGCGGCTGGGCCTCGCCCGACCAGGCGGTGGCCGAGCTGCACCGTTCGGAAGGCCACCAGGTCGTCGAGCTGAGCGTGCCGGTGCGGACCCTCGCCTCGGTGTGCGAAGAATACGTGCAGGGCCAGCAGATCCACTTCCTGAAGATCGACGTCGAAGGCTTCGAGGGCGAAGTGCTCAAGGGGATGGATTTCGCACGCTGGCGTCCCTGGGTGCTGGTGATCGAGGCCACGCTGCCGAACAGCCGCGAGACCAACCACGCCTCCTGGGAGCACATGGTGACCGGCCAGCGCTACCGCTTCGTGTGGTTCGATGGCCTGAACCGCTACTACGTGGCAGAAGAACACAGCGAACTGGCGCGGCACTTCGGCATCCAGCCGAACGTGTTCGACGACTACATCTCGCACCACCTCGACAAGTCCTGGGCCGCGTCCAGGAAGCTGACGCATGACTTGCGTGAAACCGAGCGCCATGCCGCCGCCACTGCCGATGCCCTCGAAGTGCAGCGGGAGGAAGCGCATTCCTTGAAGGGACAGCTCGACGCCGCCTGGAGACGGGCCGAAAGCCTGGCGCAGGAAAAACTGCATGCCGAAGTCAGCATCATCGCGCTGCAACAGGCGGTCGCGGCCGAACAGGCCAATGCGGAAAAACTGCTGGCTTGGGCGAAGAGCCTGGAAGCGACCGTGATCGCGACCCATGCCAGCACCTCGTGGAAAGTCACCCGTCCGTTGCGCATTGCCGGCGCCATCGTCCATGGCCTGCGCCGGCCCGAGCGGACCAAGCGCATCGTGACGCGCTTGACCCGCAGCGAAACGCTGCGGCGCCTGCTGATTCCCTTCCTGCTGCGCTTTCCCGCGCTGAACCGGAGGGTCCAGGCTTCGCTCTCCGCCATCAAGCAGGTGCCGCCGGAGCCGCTGCCGGAGGGCGTCAAGCCGGTACCGGACGAACTGCGCGGCGTTCCGGCATCGGTACGCAAGGTGATGGCCGACCTGCAGCAAGCGCGCCGCCGGCATACCGGTTCTTGAAGCCTACCGAACAGATTATGCGTATCGTTATCGATCTACTTGAAAACCATGGCCGCGTGGACGCCGCCGCACTGGCGCTGGTTCAGGAACTGGCCCGCCATGCCGGCGCACGCGAGGTGCGTGTCGCCCTGCCGCTCCTCGATCCCGTCGCACTCGACACCCTGCGCTCGTGCGGCCTGCTGCGACCCGAACACGTCCGTGCGTTCGACCTGCCGGCCGGCGGGCGCTTGCGCGCGCACGCACGCGCGCATGCCCTGGCGGGACTGGCGCCGGACGTCGTACTGCTGCCCGTGCGCGTCGCCCGCGGCCGCGCCGCCGATACCCCGGCCACCCCATTTCCCGTGCTGGAAACCGAATGCCGCGGCGTGCACATCGCCACGCTGCTGACGGCGCTCGACGCCAGCGCCGCCGAACGGCCATCGAACGGGTCCGCCACGCGCCCCAGGTTGGCTTATGTCTCGCCGCTGCCCCCGGAACGCTCGGGCATCGCCGACTACAGTGCCGAACTGGTGCCCGAGCTAGCTCGCTACTACGACATCGAACTGGTGGTGGAACAGGAAGCCGTGACCGACCCACGCCTCGATGGCCTGCCCCTGCGCGATGCCAGCTGGCTGCGCGCGCACGCGCACGAAGTCGACCGCGTGGTGTACCACTTCGGCAATTCGCATGCGCACAAGCATATGTTCGAGCTCGTGCGCGACGTCCCGGGCGTCGTGGTGCTGCATGACTTCTATCTGTCGGGCGTGCTCGACAACCTGGAGCGCGAGGAATATCTAGACAAGGGATTCCTGCACGCGCTGTACGAATCGCATGGCTACACCGGCATGCTCGACCATCGGCGCGACGGGCGCAATCCCTCGATCTGGAAATACCCGCTCAACAAAGGTGTGCTCGACCATGCGGCCGGTGTCGTCGTTCACGCCGACTTTTCGCGCGAGCTTGCAGAGCGCTGGTATGGGAAAGGCGCCGCTGACGCCTGGCGCACCATCCCGCTGCTGCGCGGCCGTCCCACAGGTGAACAGGCGGTCACTCGCGCCGCCGCCCGGACCCGCCTGGGCCTGGGTCCGAACGAGTTCGTGGTCTGCAGCTTCGGCATGCTCGGCCGCACCAAGTTGAATGCGGAACTGCTCGACGCCTTCCTGGCCTCCCCCCTGGCCGCCGATCCGGACTGCCGCCTGCTGTTCGTCGGCGAGAACGATTCGGGGCCATATGGCGAGGACTTGCTGGCGAAGATTGCCGCCAGCCCGGCCGCGGGACGCATCGCCATTACCGGCTTCGTCGACGGCGCCAGCTATGCGGACCACCTGGCCGCCTGCGATGCGGCGGTGCAGCTGCGCACCTCCACGCGCGGCGAGACCTCGGCCTCGGTGCTCGACTGCCTGCTGTACGGTATTCCGACGATCGTGAACGCGCATGGCTCCACGGCGTCCCTGCCCGACGCGCTGTTGGTCAAGCTGCCCGACGAGGTCGCGGTCGACGCCCTGGCGGACGCCCTTGCCCGCCTGCGCCGTGACGAGACGCTGCGGGCGACCCTGTCGGCACGGGCGCGTGCGCACCTGGACGAATACCATGCCCCCGCACGTGTCGGCGCCCTGTACCACGATGCCATCGAAGACTTCGCACGCCGCGGCGAAGCCGCCGCCTACCGGCGCCTGATCCACTCGGTCGCTCCCTTGTGTCCCACGCAGGAACTGGAACAGCTGGCGGCGGCCATCGCCTTCAACCGCCCCGGGCTGCCGCCGCGCCAGTTGCTGGTCGACGTCTCCGCCATGGTGCAGTCCGACTTGAAGACCGGCATCCAGCGTGTGGTGCGCAGCGTGCTGCTTGCCATGATCGCGGATCCGCCGCCGGGCTGGCGCATCGAACCGGTGTACTCGCACGGCGGCAACCGCAGCTACCAGTACGCTCGCCGCTTCGGCCTGGGACTGGTGGGCGAAACCGAGCTGGCGCTGGAAGACGCGCCGGTCGACCTGCGTCCGGGAGACATCTTCTTCGGCCTCGACCTGTTCACCACCGGCACCTCCCAGAACGAAAAGCTGCTCCTGTCGATGCGCGACCGCGGCGTCGGGGTCTATTTCGTCGTGTTCGACATCCTGCCGATGCTGCGCCCGGACGTCTTCCCCTTCGGCACCGAGCAGTACTTCGGCGAATTCCTGCGAACCGTGCACAAGGTCTCGGACGGCGTGCTATGCATCTCGCGCGCCGTCGCCGACGAACTGGCCGGCTGGATCGAACGCCAGGGATTGAGCCGCCGCACGCCCTTGAAGCTCGGCCACTTCCACCTGGGCGCCGACATCGATGCCAGCGCGCCCAGCTTCGGCCTGCCGCCGGACGCCGCGCAGGTGCTGGACGCGCTGGCGCAGCGCCCCAGCTTCATCATGGTCGGCACGGTGGAGCCGCGCAAGGGCCACACCCAGGCGCTGGACGCCTTCGAGCTGCTGTGGGAGCGCGGCGAGGACGTCAACCTCGTCGTCGTCGGCAAGCAGGGCTGGATGATGGAAAAGCTGTGCGAACGCATGGCCGCGCATCCGGAAAAATCGAAGCGCCTGTTCTGGATGAACGGCATCTCGGACGAGATGCTGCTCAAGCTTTATGCCGCCTCCTCGGCCCTGCTGTCGCCGTCCGAAGGCGAAGGCTTCGGCCTGCCGCTGATCGAGGCGGCCCAGCACGGCATCCCGATCGTCGCGCGCAGCCTGCCGGTGTTCCGCGAAGTAGCGGGCGAGCATGCCTATTACTTCGACGGCCTGGCGCCGCAAGACCTGGCCGACGCGATCCAGGCGTGGCTGCTCTTGCAGCGCGAGGGCAAGGCGCCGCAGTCGACCGGCATGCCCTGGCTGACCTGGGACCAGAGCGCCCGGCAGGTGCTCGACGGCCTGGTACGCCAGCAGTGGTACCGCGTGCTGCCCGGCACGGATAACGGCCGTGCTTGAGCGCTTGCGCTTCCCGCTGCTGGTCGCACTCAGCCTGTGCGGCCTGCTCTGGATGTACGAGCCCTACTACGGCGGTGACGTGGTCGAGTACACGGTCGCCACCGTGGCGATCGCCGACCATGGCTCGCCCGACATCCGTCTGGAAGACATCGCCCGCGTGCGCACCCTGCTGCCCGGCATGTTCGCGGAACCCTTCGACCTGCTCGAGCGCGGCATGCGCGCGGGCGACCAGCAGCTGTACGCGGCCTTCGTGCGCGGACGCGATGGCGACGTGTTCCCGGTCCACTACTTCGGCTATTCACTGCTGGCGGCCGCTCCCTTCAAGCTGTTCGAGGCGCTCGGCATGCAGCCCTTCAAGGCATTCCAGGCGGTCAACCTGGCGGCCGTCTTCGTGCTGGGACTGGCGCTGCGCCGCTTCTTCGGGTCCGAGCCCAAGGCCTGGCTCGGCCTGGGACTGTTCATGCTGTGCGGCGGCGCCCTCTACCTGCACTGGACCAGCCCGGAATGCGTGAGCGCGGCCCTGCTGCTGGCCGGCCTGCTGTTCTATACCAGCGGCGCCCCGCTGGCCGGCAGCGTGCTGGCCGGGCTGGCCGGGCAGCAGAATCCGACCATCCTGTTCTTCTTCGTGTTCGCGCCCCTGTTCAAGCTCTGGCTCGAGTATGAGCGCCAGCTCGGCGGATTGGCAGGACTGCGGGCCAACCTGCGCGCCCAGCTCACCCGCAGCAACATCCTCGGCCTGGCTGGCGGCATGGCGGTGTTCGCGCTGCCGCCACTGTTCAACCTGTGGCAGTTCGGCGTTCCCAACATCATCGCCAAGCTGTTCTCCGACCCGGGCCTGGTCGGCGCGACGCGCCTGCTGTCCTTCTACTTCGACCTGAACCAGGGCATGATCGTCGGCGTTCCCGCCCTCCTGCTGCTCCTGCTCCTGCTGCTGCCGCGCATGGATGGCCGCGCGCGCGGGGTGCTGCTACTGAGTGCGCTGCTCACGCTGGCGCTGGCCCTGCCTGCGCTAGCCGTGCTGAACTGGAACTCGGGCGCCGTGGGCCCCATGCGCTACGCCTTCTGGGCCGCGATGCCGCTGGTCTTCGCGCTGCTGGTGCTGCTGCGCCGCCTGCCGCGCTGGCCGCAGCTGGCCCTGGTGCTGCTGGCGGCCGGCCAGGCGGCGGCGGTGGACCACGCATCCGAATACGACTACGTCCACTTCAGCCCCACCGCCGAGCTGGTCCTGGCGCGCGCCCCGCAGCTTTACCATCCGGAGCCCGAGATCTTCGCCGAGCGCGCCGGCCACCACGACAACTACATCCAGACCGACAAGGTCTACGTGCTGCGCGGCGCCGACGGCAGGGAGCTGAAAACCCTGGTGCATGCGTCCAATGCCCACCTGGACGAGCAGCTGTGCGGCCGCGGCGCCAGCCTGGCGCCCGACCTGCCGCAGGTGGCGAGCACGCGCGGCTGGCGCTACATCGACGGGCCGCTGCGCTGTGTCGCAGGGGGCTACGTCCAGCGCAGCTTCGGGTTCGACGCGCTGCGCGCCGGCGAGGCCGTAGCCCTGGTGTCGGGCTGGAGCAACCTGGAAGCGAACGGCCCCGGCTGGGACGGCGCCTGGTCGCTGGGCGCGCGCTCGCGCCTGCGCGTGAAGGTCGACGGCGCCGCCGTCCAGGCCCTGCTCATCGCCGGCAACTACCTGGCGCCAAACCGCCAGACCCGCATCATCGTGAACGGCCAGGACCTCGGCTGGCATGCGCTCGACCAGGCCGGCCCGCTGGCGCTGCCCGAACAGGCGCGCGCCGCCACCCTCGACATCGAACTCGAACATGCCTCGCCCACCTCCCCCGGTCCGGGCGACCCGCGCCTCCTCGCCTTCTTCCTGCGCGAGATCAGCGTACGCCAACACCCCAGCAAGCCATGAACGCTATTGACGCCAGCAGCACGAAGCTTTCTCCCGCCACCGCGCAGGCCATTGCGCCGATCGGCGTGCCCGACGCGGTCGCGGTCGTGATCCCCAGCTACAAGGTCACGCGCCACATCCTGGGCGTGATCGAAGGCATCGGGCTTGAAGTCAGCCGCATCTACGTGGTGGACGACAAGTGCCCGGACGGCAGCGGCGCCTTTGTCCGCGAACACTGCCGCGACCCGCGCGTGGTAGTGCTGGAACACGCCGAGAACCAGGGCGTGGGCGGCGCCGTCATGACCGGCTACCGCGCCGCCATCGCCGACGGCGCCAAGGTGATGGTCAAGATCGATGGCGACGGCCAGATGGACGGCGCCCTGATCCCGAACTTCATCGCGCCGATCCTGGCGGGCGAGGCCGACTACACCAAGGGCAACCGCTTCTTCAACCTGGAACGCCTGGGCGCGATGCCGCCGATGCGCCTGTTCGGCAACGCGGCCCTGTCCCTGATGACCAAGCTGTCCTCGGGCTACTGGGACCTGTTCGACCCGACCAACGGCTACACCGCGATCCACGCCGACTGCGCGCGCTTCCTCCCTTTCGACAAGATCAGCAAGCGCTACTTCTTCGAGTCGGACATGCTGTTCCGCCTGAACATCCTGGGCGCGGTGGTGGCCGACGTGCCGATGGACGCCGTCTACGGCGACGAGGTCAGCAACCTCAAAATCTCGCGGGTCGTCACCGAATTCTTCACCAAGCATGTGCGCAACTTCGGCAAGCGCATCTTCTACAACTACTACCTGCGCAACATGTCGGTGGCCTCGATCGAGCTGCCGCTCGGGATCCTGCTGACCCTGTTCGGCATCATCTACGGCCTGACGCACTGGATCGCCTCGGCCCAGGATGGCGTCGCGACGCCGGCCGGCACCGTGATGCTGGCCGCGCTGCCGGTGATCATGGGCGTGCAGCTGATCCTCGCCTTCATCGCGCACGACGTCGCCTCGGTGCCGCGCCGGCCGCTGCACAAGAAGACCCTGTACCGCAGCACCCCATGAGTCCGGCCAAGATCGCTTCGAAACTGGCCTCGCGCCAGTTCGCCGTCTACGTCACCGGCGGCGTGCTGTGCGCGCTGGTCGACATCGGCCTGATGCAGCTGCTGCTGGGCGCAGGCTTCCATCACACCGCCGCCGCCAGCGCCGGCTTCGCGGCCGGCCTGCTGGTCAACTTCGCCTTCCACTCGGGCGTCACCTTCAACGCCTCGGCCAATCCGGCGCGCTTCGCGCGCTACCTGTGCCTGGTCGCCGTGAACTACGGGCTGACACTGGGCTGCGTGGCCCTGGCCCAGGCGCTGGCGGGCAATCCCCTGCTCGGCAAGCTCCTGTCGCTGCCGCTGGTGGCGGTGAACGGCTTCCTGCTCGGCAAATACTGGATCTTCAAGTGAATACCACGGCAAGCAACCGGAACACGCGCATACCCTCCCTGGTCCTGGCTGCCGGCATGGCGCTGGTGGGCTGGTACCTGCTGCAGCGCACGCTCGGCCTGTCGCCCGGCGTCTTCGCCGACGAGTGGTACTACAGCAAGATGGCGCGCCTGATGCCGCTGTCCGACGCCACGCTGCCTTCCTGGCTCTACCTGCTGGTGTTCGGCGCCAGCAGCAGCTGCGGCCCCGGCTTCCTCGACTGCGCCCGCATCGGCAACGCTTTGTTCCACATCGGCGCCGCCCCCTTCCTCTACCTGGTCGCGCGGCGCGTGATGCCGGCGCCGCTGGCCTGCGCCATCGCCCTGCTGTCCCTGCTGCTGCCGCTGAACCTGTACACCAGCTTCTTCATGCCGGAGTCGATGTACTTCTTCGGCTTCGCGGTGCTGGCCTGGGTCGCGCTGTGCGGCCTGGCCTGGCGCCCGTGGCTGCATGCGCTGCTTGCCGGCCTCGTGCTGGGCCTGATGAGCCTGGTGAAGGTGCACGCCATCTTCCTGCTGCCGGCGCTGTGCCTCTACCTCGTGTACGCCAGCCGTGTGCGCGCTGGGGGTGACAAGGACGGCGCCTGGATCGCACGCGGCCTGGGCGCGGCGGCGCTGGCCCTCGTCACCGCCGTGGTGGTGAAACTGCTGCTCGGCTGGCTGCTGGCCGGCGAGGCCGGCCTGACCCTGTTCGGCGCCTTCTATGGCGCCGGCGCCAGCTCCTACTCCCAGCACAGCCTGCTGTCGCGCCTGCACCCGATCACGGTCAGCGCACGCGGCCATGCGATGGCCTTGACGGCGCTGCTGGCCATCCCGCTGGCGGCGCTGCTGCACGCCCTGTTCAGCCGCGACACCTGGCGCGCCGACAATCCGCGCGGCCCGCTGGTCGTCTTCACCGTGCTCGCACTCGGCTCGGCGCTCGGCCTGGCCGTCCTGTACACGGCCTCGATCGCCCACGAGGGACCGACCGAAGTCATACGCCTCCATTCGCGTTACTACAGCTTCGTCCTGCCCCTGCTGCTGTTGGCGGGCGCCGCGGCGACTCGCCCAGCCGGTTCCGGCCAGCTGCTGGCGCCGGCCCTGATCGCACTGCTGCTGGGTTTGCTGCTGGCACTGGCCTGGTTCCGCATGTCCGGCTTCGACCCGCGTATCACCGATAGTCCCGAGTACACGGCGCTGCTGCTGCGTGACTGGACGGTCGGTGCGCTGTTCATCGTACAGGCCCTGCTGCTGGTCCTGTGGCTACGCTACCGGCGCGCCGCGGCCTGGGGCTTCATATTGCTGGCGCTGCCGCTGGCCTTGTACGTCACCGATGTGCAAATCGGCACCTACCTCGGCCACCGCCAGCAGGCAGGGGCTGCCGACCGCGCCGGCATGGCCGCGCGCGCGCTGATTCCGCTGGAGGAGCGCGGCGCGACCATGATCGTCGCCAACGGCGCCGACCTGTTCCGCACCCAGTTCCACATCGACTACCCCGAGATGACCCTGCTCAACATGCCCGACGGCAGCCCGATCGAGGCCTATCGCATCGGCTCGCAGACCCGCTGGCTGGTCGCGGTGGGCCGCCATCCGCTGCCGGAAGGGATGGTGCCGGCGGTCGCCAACGAGGCCTTCACGATCGTCAAGCTGCCGCGTCCCGAGCGCAGCCTGGTAGGCGAGTACGCCTTCAATGTGCCGCCCGGCCCCGGCCAGCTGGTGGTGGGGGCCGACGGCCTGTCGAATGTGGAAGCCTGGGGCCGCTGGTCGGACGGCAAGCGCGTCGAGCTGCGTTTCGACCGCCCCCTGCCGGCGCGCCTGACGGTGGTCTTGAGCGCGGGCGCCTTCGGCGCCAACATCAACGCGCCCTTCGTGCTGCGCGTGGGGGACGCCGCGCTTGAATTCCGCCTGCCCTGGGAAGCCCGCGAAGTCGTGCTCGACCTGGATACCGACGGGCGCCAGCAGACCCTGGCGATCGACGTGCCGCAGCCGCAGCGGCCTAGCGAGCTGGGAAATTCGACGGATACGCGCCTGCTGGGGATTTCGCTGACGCGCATGCGCATTGAAACGAGACCATGACTCCACACGATACCCGAACAAAACGCCTTGTCTGGCCCCTGGCCCTGAGCTTCGCCCTGGCCGGCATCGCCTGGCTCCTCTACCAGCGCAACGCCGGCCTGCAGCCGAGCGTCTTCGCCGACGAATGGTATTACAGCAAGTTCGCGCGCCTGATGCCGCTGGCGGATTCGATGCTGCCCTCGTATCTGTATCTATGGCTGTTCGGCGCCAGCAGCGCCTGCGGCGACGGCTTCCTCGACTGCGCCCGGATCGGCAACCTCGCCTTCTTCGTGGGCGCCGCGCCTTTCATCTAGCTGATCGCGCGCCGCTACACGAGCGCTCCGGCGGCCGCCGGCGTCGCGGTGCTGAGCGCCCTCGCGCCGCTGAATTCCTTCACCGTCTACTTCATGCCGGAATCGATGTACTACTTCGGCTTCTGCGTGCTGAGCTGGGTGGCGCTGAAGGGCAGCGACTGGCGGCCAGGCGCGCATGCGCTGGCGAGCGGCGCCGTGCTCGGCCTGATGAGCCTGGTCAAGGTGCATGCGGTGTTCCTGTTGCCGGCCCTGGTTCCCTTCCTGCTGGCGGCCAGCTGGCTCCGTGGCGGCCCCTGGTTCCTGCGCGGCATCGCCATGGCGGCCGCGGCCACCCTGTGCACCTTCGCCGTCAAGTTCAGCCTCGGCTGGCTGCTCGCCGGCGACGCCGGTCTCAGCATATTTGGCGCCTTCTACGAGTCGACCAGGCTGGGCACCGACGGCTTGACCTTGCTGGGGGCGGCCCTGGTCAGCGCGCGCGGCCACCTGATGACGCTGGCCCTGGTCTACGGCCTGCCGCTGGCCATGCTGGCCTACGCCCTGGCCACGCAGGTCGCGCGTCCGCGTGCCGCAGGCGCCGTCCCCGACCGGGAAGACGCCAAGCGGCGCCTGCTGTACCTGTACATCCTGCTCATGCTCGGCGCCGCCGCCGGCCTGACGGTCATGTATACCGCCGGCCTGCACGTCGAGGGCAGCCGCGAAGGCCTGCGCCTGCACCTGCGCTACTACAGCTTCGTGTTCCCGCTGCTGCTCGTCGTGGCCGCGGCGGCGCTGCCCCGGGAAGCACGGCTGCCGGAAGGGCGCGAGCGTCCCTGGCTGCGCTGGACGCTGGTCGTTGCGCTGGGGGCGACCCTGGCCGCGGCGCTGTTCATGCTGCAGGGCTATACGACGAACGTGGTGGACGGCCCGGACATCCATCGCCTCAACGTGACGGACAAGGCCCTGCGCATCCTCGTCGGACTGCAGTTGCTCGTGCTGCTCGCCTGGGCGATGCGCCTGCGCGCGGCGCCGCTGCTGTTCCTCTGCCTCGTCCTGCCGGCAAGCTATGCGGCCAGCAACCGGGCCATCCACAATCACTTCGAGAACCTGCGCCCGCCGAGCAAGACCGACCTGGCGGCCAAATGGGTGTACGAGCACGTGCCGCCGGCCGAGCGCAGCCAGGTGGTGGTGGCGGGCGTCGACCTGAGCATGATGCTGCGCGCGCAATTCCATATCGACCACCCGGACACCACGACCATGGTGATCGACTTCGGCCCGGTCGCCGAATACCAGTTGCCGTTGAACAAAAAGTGGATGCTGCTGCTGGGCGAGTACCAGGTGCCGGACAACATCGCCACCACCGTCCTGCGCACGCCCTGGTACACGGTGCTGCGCCTGCCCGAGCCCGAGCCGAAGCTCAGCCATGTGAAACTGTCGCTCCCGCCGGATCCGCGCGTGGTGACCGGCGTCGAAGGCCTGTCGCACCTCGAACCTGGGGCCGCTGGTCGGATGCGAAACGGGTGGTGATCGAGTTCGCGCAGCCGCTGCCGCGCCGCGCCGGCGTGGTGCTGACGGCGCGCGCCTACGACGTCAACGCCAACATGCCGTTCAAGATGCACCTCGGCGGCCAGACCCGGGAATTCAAGGTCGGCTGGCACCAGCAGGAAATCGGCCTGCATTTCGACACCGACGGCGCCGCCCGCACCCTGGTCATCGAGGTGCCGCAGCCGGTGTCGCCGGAGGAGCGCGGCCACCCCGGCGATTCGCGCAAGCTCGGCATCGGCATCGGCGACATCATCATCACCGACGGCACCAAGCAGGCCCAGGCCGCGCGTTGATCTGGCGCAGACCGGTGCCTTGTTGCCGGTGCTGTGTGCGGTCACGTACGGAATACCATCCCCTGCCCCGCTAAAGTGAACTCGAGCCGGCCGCCCGCGTGCGGCTGCCGGCGGCGCGGCATGTTGCCGCACATCGGGACACACATGGCAACTGGATCGGACAAGGAAGATCACCTCTCGAAACCCCTCGACATGCAGGGGAATGGCCAGAGCGTGGGCGTGCAGGCCGTCGGCGAGGTCGAGGGCAATGCCGTCACGCCGACCGGCGGCCCGGGCGTCAATCACTGGCAGGCCGGCTATATCGGCCGCCGCGGGCTGGACGAGCGCAGCAACATCTTCTTCGCCGCCGTCGAGATGACGCGCATGCCCATGATCATCACCGATCCCAACCAGGACGACAATCCGATCGTGTTCGCCAACGGCGCCTTCTTCGACCTCACCGGCTACGAAGAGAAGGATGTGATAGGCCGCAACTGCCGCTTCCTGCAGGGGCCCGACACCGACCGCGGCACCGTCGCCGAAGTGCGCAATGCCCTGCGCGAGCAGCGCGCGGTGGCGGTCGACCTCCTCAACTACAAGGCCGACGGCGAGCCTTTCTGGAACGCCCTGTTCATCGGCCCGATCTTCGGCCAGGACGGCAAGCTGCTGTACTTCTTCGCCTCGCAGATGGACGTCACCGAGCGCCGCAGCACGCTCGAGTCGAACCTGCAGGCGCAGAAGATGGAGGCCATCGGACAGCTGTCGGCCGGGATGGCGCACGACTTCAACAACCTGCTGCAGGTCATCAACGGCAACCTCGAACTGGCGCTCCTGAGCGCCGGGAAGACCCCCGCGGCGGCCGAGCCGATCCGGCGTGCCCAGCGCGCCACCCTGCAGGCCGGCAAACTCACCCAGCAACTGCTGAGCTTTGCGCGCAAGCAGCGCCTCGAGCACAAGCGCGTCAGCCTGAACGCGCTGGTGGTCGATTTTTCCGACATGCTGGTGCGCACGCTTGGCGACAAGGTCGAATTGCGCCTCGACCTGCGCCCCGGCCTGCCGTCCTGCTCGATCGACCCGACCTACCTGGAAATGGCGCTGCTCAACGTCGTCATCAATGCGCGCGACGCCATGCCGCAAGGCGGCGTGGTCACGGTGGGCACGGCGGTGGTCGAGGAAGCACGGCGCCTCGCCAACCGGCTGCCGCCGGGCGAGTACGTCGCCATCTCCATCCAGGACGGGGGCGAAGGCATGCCGCCGGACGTGCTCAAGCGCGCCACCGAGCCCTTCTTCACCACCAAGGGCCTGGGCACGGGCCTGGGCCTGGCGATGGTGCACGGCTTCGTGCAGCAGTCGCAGGGCCGGCTCGACATCGACAGCGAACCTGGACGCGGCACCCAGGTGCGCATGATCTTCCCGGTGGCGCAGCAGCCGCGGCACGAGGACGGCGGCCTGGAGCCCGGCACGGACGCGCACGAAGCGGGGCGCAAGTGCCGCATCCTGGTGGTGGAAGACAACGAGGACGTGCGCGAGCTGGCCGAAGCCATGCTGGCGGCGGCCGACTACGACGTGCTGTCGGCGCCGAGCGGCGAGCGCGCGCTCGAGCTGCTCGAAACGGAAAAGGTGGATTTGCTGTTCACCGACGTGATCATGCCGGGCGGGATGAACGGGCTGCAGCTGATCGAGCAGGTGCATGCCAGCAAGCCGTCGATGCCGGTGCTGGTGACCACCGGCTACATGGACGAACTGCCGGCGCGCGGGGCGCGCGACAAGTCACTGGACGTGCTGGCCAAGCCCTACCAGCACCAGGACCTGCTGGACCGGGTGCATGCGGCGCTGCGGGCGCGCCGGGCCGCCTGAACTCGCTATTCGTAGGGTGGACGGCTCCGCCGTCCGCGCGTTCAGCCAGTGCAAGCGCAGTGGCAAATTATCATGGAGTTGAACGCGCGGACGGGAAACCCGTCCACCCTACGAAAATCAATTGCTACGTGGCCCACCGCCCAGCAGGAAAGCCAGCTTCTGCTTGCCCGGCTTGGCTTGCGGCGCCGGCGTCACGACTTCCCTGCGTGCCGCGCTGGACGGCTCGTAGGGCTTGAGGAACCACGGATCGACCTTCTCGCGGCGCGGCGTCGGGCTGTAGCCGCTGCTGCGCGACGGACGTTCGCCGCGCTCGCCGCCACGCGGGGCGCCTTCGTCGCGGCGTCCACGGCGTTCGCCGTCGCGGGCGAATTCTGGGCGTCCGCTGTCGCGCGAACGGCTCGACGGCGCCACGAAGCCCGGCAGCTCGCCGCGCGGGACGGTCTGCTTGATCAGCTTCTCGATGTCAAGCAGCAGGCGCTCGTCCTTGTCCGAGTACACCGACAGCGCGTCGCCCGAGGCGCCGGCGCGGCCGGTACGGCCGATGCGGTGCACGTAGTCCTCGGCGTTGTACGGCAGGTCGTAGTTGATCACGCAGGGCAGGTCCGAGATGTCGAGGCCGCGCGCGGCCACGTCGGTCGCCACCAGCACTTCCACCGTGCCCGCCTTGAAGGCGTCGAGGGCGGCCATGCGCTCCTGCTGGGTCTTGTCGCCGTGGATCGCCGAGGCCTTGATGCCTTTCTGCTCGAGGTGGCGCGACAGGCGCGAGGCGCCGATCTTGGTGTTCGAGAACACGATCACCTGCTTCAGCTTGCGCTCGCGGATGATGTGCTCGACCACGTCGCGCTTGAGCTCCTCGTCGACCTTGTAGACGATCTGCGTGACCTTGTCGGCAGTGGCGTTGCTGCGCGCCACTTCGATCAGCACCGGACTGTTCAGGAAGCTGTTGGCCAGCTTCTTGATCTCCGGCGAGAAGGTGGCCGAGAACATCAGGTTCTGGCGCTGCTTCGGCAGCAGGTTGATGATGCGCTGCAGGTCGGGCAGGAAGCCCATGTCGAGCATGCGGTCGGCTTCGTCCATCACCAGCATCTGCACCTGGCCCAGGCTGATGTTCTTCTGCTCGATATGGTCGAGCAGGCGGCCCGGGGTGGCGATGACGATCTCGACGCCGCCCTTCAGGATGGTGGTCTGGCCCTTCATGTCCATGCCGCCGAACACGACGGTGGAACGCAGCGGGGTGTGCTTGGCGTAGGCCTTGACGTTGTCGGCCACCTGCACCGCCAGTTCGCGGGTCGGGGTCAGGACCAGGGCGCGCACCGGGTGACGCGCCGGCGACATGCTGCTGTTGGCATGCGCCAGCAGGTGCTGGATGATCGGCAGCGAGAAGCCGGCGGTCTTGCCCGTGCCGGTCTGGGCGGCGCCCATGACGTCGCGGCCCTGCAGCACCAGCGGGATCGCCTTGGCCTGGATCGGGGTCGGATGCTCGTAGCCCTGGTCGGTCAGCGCGCGCAGGATTTCCGGCGCCAGGCCGAGGTCGGTGAAGCGCACGGTCGGCGCTTCGTCCGCCTTGACCTGCTCGACCGGTGCGGCCAGGGTGATGTCGTCGGAATCGGCGCTCACGGGAGTATTCTGGATATCAGACATATTCTTGTTGGACAGTATTTCGTTAGCTCTACGGCTGCGCCTGCGGGCACAAATCGGCCCGCGCGGGTAGCTTCCAGAGGGACGGCGGGCCGGCAAACCGGCACGCATGGGCCGCGAAGCGCCCAGGCAACAAGCCTGGACTGGGCGGACGTAGAGGCACTTTAGCGGGCTACACGATACCTGAAAACCACCCCCATGTATATAAAGTCCTGTTTCCGGGGCAGTTTTCGAGAACGGTGGAAGGCATCGGATAAAGGGTCAGGGTGTCCAGCCACGC
Source organism: Massilia sp. UBA6681 (assembly GCF_002454935.1). Taxonomy (NCBI): domain Bacteria; kingdom Pseudomonadati; phylum Pseudomonadota; class Betaproteobacteria; order Burkholderiales; family Oxalobacteraceae; genus Massilia; species Massilia sp. UBA6681. The sequence continues at coordinate 339 of NZ_DKJX01000054.1, read as the reverse complement.
TGCTGGGCCGCGCGTTCGGCCGCCGAATCGAGGGTGGCGCCGACGATGCGGGCGTCGATGGCGGCCTGTACCGACGGCGGCAGGGTGCTGCCGTCGAGCCAGGCGGTGCCCGGCTGCGGCTGGGCCAGCACCGGAATGGTCCAGCGCCCGTTGCCGCGGCAGGCCAGGCCGGCCGTGGTGTCGACCACGAAGCTGCGGCAGTAGCTGCCGTCTTTCGACACGAAGGTGACGCCGATGCGCACCCCGGTTTCCGAAGGGCCGGGGCTGGCCAGCTGGCCGCCGAGGGCTTCGACCAGGCGCCCGCGCGCTACCAGGGCGCCGTCGCTGGCTTCGAGCATC